>JALSZC010000025.1 GCA_027059605.1 Ghiorsea sp.
GCCGATGCTGAGATACGTTCAGCAGCTGGTCCTGATAGTACGCCATGTGTTGCATAAGCCGTCACCTTGGTTGCACCACGCTCCATCAATGCATCTGCTGCACCACAAATTGTACCTGCTGTATCCACAATATCATCTACGAGTATGCAATGTTTACCTTCAACATCACCAATGATATTCATGACTTTCGCCACATTGGGTGCTGGGCGGCGTTTATCAACAATAGCAATATCAACATGCAAAGATTTCGCCAAAGCTCTTGCTCTCACCACACCACCCACATCTGGAGAAACAACAATAACATCGTCTTCATCTGTAGAATTATCGCGAATATCCTTGGCAAACAATGGTGCTGCAAAAATATTGTCCACAGGAATATTAAAGAAACCTTGAATTTGTGTAGCGTGTAAATCCATGGTTAAGACTCGGGTTACACCAGCAGTGGTTAACATATCTGCAACCAACTTGGCTGAAATCGGCGTGCGACCCGCACTTTTCCTATCTTGCCTTGCATAACCAAAATATGGAATTACTGCACAAATTTGTCGAGCGGATGCACGCTTAGCTGCATCAATCGCAATCAAAAGTTCCATTAAATTATCATTGGCAGGAACTGACGTACTTTGTAAGAAGAAAACATCCAAACCACGAATTGTTTCTTGATATTGAAGGAAGATTTCACCATCAGAAAAACTTTGAATATGCATCTCGCCTAGCGGCATACCAATATGCGTACACATATCTGCTGCTAACTTAGGGTTTGAAGTACCTGAAAACAAGCGGAACTTTTTAACATTGCTCATCAGAGAGAGCCTCCGTCTAAACGACACATCAATCAAAAAACGTCAGTAATAAAATGGCTGGGGCGGCAGGATTCGAACCTGCGCATGACGGGATCAAAACCCGCTGCCTTACCGCTTGGCTACGCCCCAATTTTACATGCTAACAATGGATGTTCAGGTAAAAAATGACCTGTATGAATCCATGTAGCCAGCTTATGTTTTTGCAAATGTTTTGCAAGCTCACAAGCTTGTTTGGATGAATAACAAACCGCTACACAAGCTGATCCACTTCCACTCATCCACGCCCGTTCCGACTTCTCTTTCATGGTTGTTAACATCGCCAACAACGGTGAACACAAAGTAGCTGCACTCTTTTCTAAGTCGTTATAACCTAAATCAAAACCTACAGCACCCGAACGGGCGCGCACTGTAGCGACAGTTTTTTCGTCCGTCAATGTATGAAGTTCATTTTGATCAAAGTCTGCAAATGCCGCAGCCGTTGAGACCCCTTCACCAGGCCAAGCCAGTACAATATTTTGTTGCGGAACAACACCCTGATAAGCCGTTAATTTTTCTCCTACACCATAAGCCTGACTTGCTTTACCAAATAAAAAACATGGAATGTCCGCACCAAACTTTACGGAAAAATCAATCAACTCCTCGGTTGTACAATCGACTCCCCATAATTGATTCGCCACCCACAATGCCGTTGCCGCATCGGACGAACCACCGCCCAAACCTGCCATAGCTGGCAGCTTCTTATCTATGAATACATCTAACCCTAAATTAACTTGATGTTTACACCTAAAGGCTGACAAAACTTGGTAAACCAAATTTTGCTCTCCACTTAATGTGTCATCACTACAACGAACATTTAATTTTTCTGACAAAGCAATCGTTAAAGTATCTCCAACATCCACATAAACAAAACTCGTATCTAAGGTATGGTAACCATGATCTGTTACACCTGTAACAGCCAGGTGTAAATTTACTTTGGCTGGGGCAGGATATATTTCACTCATAAAAAATAACCACCGCACGTCGCCCGTGTTTCATGTCCATAATCTCAACGCGCCGCTGTCCACCAAACCACTTTATTTTTAATGGAACTGTACCCCAAACACCTTGCCAAACATCATTCCCTTTCGCCTTCATACTTGGCGGCATATTTCTCGCAAACACCTTCGCCAATGTCCACGGTGGTAGCAAAACACCCATATCTAATAAACTTTTTTCTGAAAGGTCTTGCCACTGTTGGGTTTGAGAACTATCTCGCCAACGCATGCTATGCCCTAACCACACAACATCCACCACTCGTCCTGACAAACCATGAGTTAAGCGGAGCTGACCTTTTTCGGACGTGCCTTGCCAATCCACATCAACTTGAAAGCGTTTCTCAGGGCTTATCACCAACAAACGTCCTGAAAAAGTTGTAATCGGCTCAAATTTTTGCTGTGTACCACTGTGTTTAACACAACTGGTTGTCAGCAACACCAACAAAAGAAGATGCAACCCATACCTAAACATCAAATCAACCCGTGACGAATTTTGCCTTGTATACCACTAGGGTTATCATGTTTTAGTTCTAAAGCCTTTTGCCAGTGCTGACGTGCCGCATCATGTTGACCAGCCTTCCAAAACATATCACCCAAATGCTCTTGCATTACAGCATCGTTGGGCACCAACTCCACAGCTTTACGTTGCACATCTACAGCCTTTTGATACTTGCCTTGTTTAAAATATACCCATGCCAAAGAGTCCAAGTAATAACCATCTTTAGGTTTTTGTTTCAAGGCTTTCTTAATCATGCTCAAGGCATCATCAAGACGAACACCTCGGTCTGCCAAGCTATAGCCATAAAAATTGAGTGCTTCGGCATGGTTGGGTTTCTGCTCAAGCAATAAGTTTAAGGTTTCATCCAGATGCTTAAAATCCTTGCGCGACTCTAAAGCAACTGCGCGATTAAATAACAACACGGGGGAAAACTCCAATGCTAAGGCAGGCTCAGTTTCTTTGAGAAGTTGAACATAAGCCTTTTGTTGCAACCTAAGGGTGGACAGCATTTCATAAACAGCAATATTCTTTGGATAGTCCTTAACAAGTTTATCCAACCTTATTTCCGCAGCTTCGAGCTTATCACCCGCGATAGCCATACTCGCCAAACGAAGTTGAGCCTCCACATAAAATGTATGATACGATTTTAATTTCTTATACGCCGATGTGGCTTCTTTATCTTGCCCTTGTGCTTCCAAACTCGCCGCCCAGTAAAAGTAGGCTGTAGCCTGTGCATCTGAAATGCGCTTTTGTGGTGATTGCGGCTCAAACCTTTGTACAGCTTGAGCAAAAGCTTGTGATGCCTTCTTAAACTCGGCCAATTGATAATAAACCTTACCTAAAGACATATATACAGAACCTGCATTTGCCGTCAAAGGGAGCAGGTGTTTAAACATGGTTACAGCTTCTTTAAGTCGTTCTTGCCTTACATATAGGTTAGCCAACATAGAAAAGGACTGCACAGCATCTGCACCATGTTTATCAATATATGCTTGAAGTAGCTTTTCAGCCTTAGTCACATCACCAACCTGCTCAGCAAGCTGGCTGCGCTTTAAAACAACATCTTCATGGTCAGGGTACTTAACTTGCATAGCTTGCAGCTTTTTGTCTGCCGCTTTGTAATCTTTTTGCTGCACAAACAATTGAACTTGTGCCTCATATAGCCGCACATCAGGGATAAGTTTGATGCCTGCTTTCAACAGATTGTGTGCCTGCTGAAACTCACCTTGCCTTGCATACATACGCACCAAAAGAAGGCGAACCTGAATATTCTTTGGTTGAGCATGCAATAAATTCTTAAGTAATAATACCGCTTGCTGTTGCTGTCCGTTAAGCATCAATACACGCGCATAAAGCAATTGATAATCCGATAACTCTTGAGCTGATAAGCTTTGAATATCTTCAGTCGAAATGGACTCCATGACTTGCAATGCTTCCACAGCTTGATCCGTGCGACCTGAATGCAAATACAAGTCAACAAGCTCTATCTTTAAAGAAAAGGTGTCAGGGTCTTTCTTAATCAAGGCTTTTAAAAAGCGGGTCGCTAGACCAAACTGACCTTGTTGCATAGCTTGTTGATAAGCCAAATATAAGAAGGTGGCATCCATATGTTCTAACGACACTGCAACATGTTGCTTGGGTTGCGATTGTGCTTTGCCCTTGCTGGCTACACCATCACCCGTATGTTTTACTGTGTTTGCGCAACTTGCCAATAACAACAATGCGACCAAAGAAAAAAAACGTTTATTCATGGGCTAACCATGCGGTCTTAACTCTGATGAGGCAACCTCTGAAATTTACCACCCATGCTAACTTCATCCGTCACAAGCCAACAATTAACCTCAGCCACCTTGCCTTCACACACGCTAACAATAGGGTAAACAAAACCTTCCCATGCATTGGTTAAATCAGTGGGTGATGGTTTGGCAGGGCAATCAGGGTGAGAGTGAAACACACCAATGATTTCTTTATCACTTCCCCTAAGCTCTGCATCAATGGCTTGATAGCCTGCAGGATCCAACTGAAACCTATCCGCAGCACGCTCTTCATTGAGGTTATCAACTTGGCGAACTTCAGTGACTTTCCAACCTTGTGCATCAGCGATGCCAATCAACAAACCACATATTTCATCAGGATAACCTTGAGCTGCAATATCTTGCATCATTTGCATAGCTTCAGGAGTAAACTTACAAAGCAGTTCACTTTCACCATCTTCCAGCACTGCCAAATAAGCAGGGCTCAAAAAACGTTCGGGTACTGGAATGTCTATTTTACTCACTTATAAAACCTTAGAAAACTGCTTTTGTTCTGTTTTATGACGCAGGTGTTCATCAAACACCATAGCCACATTACGAATCATCAAACGTCCTGCTGGTAAAACACGTAGCCCTGTATCTGACAATTCAAGCAAACCATCAGCTTGCATTTCCTGCAAGTCTGCCAAAGCATCTGAAAAATGTTGGTTAAAGCTGATACCAAACTCATGTTCAAATGCTGTAAAATCTATTTGAAAATCACACATCAATCGCATAATCACAGCCCTGCGCAAATGATCCTCATCGGATAATGTATAACCCCGAAACACAGCCAGCCCTTCTTCCTGAATGGCAGCTTCATAGGCATCCATTTCTTTTTGATTCTGAAAAAAACTGCCACCCACATAACCAATGGAAGTCAAACCTAAACCAATCAAATCACAATCGGCCTGCGTGGAATAGCCCTGGAAATTGCGATACAACTTGCCTTGTTGTTGAGCAATGGTTAATTCATCATCAGGCTTGGCAAAATGATCCATGCCAATAAACACATAACCCGCATCAATAAGCTTATGGATACTATGTTCTAAAATATTCAACTTTTCCTGCGGGCTAGGCATGGCAGACGCATCAATGCGCCGTTGCGGCATAAACATCTCTGGCAAATGCGCATAATTAAACAGGGCAATTCTATCGGGGCTAAACTCAATAATTTGGGCAAGCGTGG
>JALSZC010000026.1 GCA_027059605.1 Ghiorsea sp.
TATGCAGGCGATATTATTGGTATTCATAATCACGGCACGATTCGTATTGGTGATACCTTTACCAGCAAAGAGCCTCTGAAATTTACAGGTGTACCCAACTTTGCGCCTGAAATGTTTCGCCGTATTCGCTTGAATGACCCGCTTAAACGCAAACAACTGCACAAAGGTTTGATCCAGCTCTCTGAAGAAGGTGCTGTACAAGTGTTCCGTACCTTCTTGGGTGGTGACTATATTTTAGGTGCGGTTGGTGTGTTGCAGTTTGAAGTCACCGTGGAGCGATTAAAAGCTGAATATAAAGTAGATGCGGACTATGTAAGCACTGATTTTCAGGTAGCCCGTTGGGTGACTTGTGATGATGATAAGAAGCTTGCTGCTTTTAAGAAACAATATGATGCCAATTTGGCAGAAGATGGTGACGGTTTCCTTACTTATCTTGCACCTTCAGCATGGAAGTTAAGCTACACCGAAGAGCAGCATCCTGAGATTGAGTTTCATAAGACAAGAGAACAGATATAGCAATGATTGAAGTAGTCTCTGAAAAGAACTTGGATGAAGTGCTGCCCTTGGTGCGCGCCTACATGGAATTTTATCATGTCGCCGATATTGATGATGCAAGAAACAAAAGCTTTTTCAGTCAATTTGGTGAGGGTAGCGATAAAGGTTGTTTGTTTCTCTATCGAAAAGAAGGGAAAGCGGTTGCTTTTGCCACGGTTTATTTCTCTTATACCACAAGCATTACAGCCAAAGTTGCCGTATTAAATGATTTATACACCTTGCCTGATTATCGTGGGCAAGGCATGGCTAAAAGCTTAATCAAGCATTGTACAGACTATGCCAAAGCGCAAGGTGCAGCGCGTTTGCAGTGGGTGACAGCACCCGATAACAAACAAGCACAAGCGGTTTATGATGCTTTGGGCGCGGCTAAAAGTGAGTGGTATTTTTATACATATTCCGTAAGCTAGGCTTATGAAAACTATTGATTTTTATTTCGATTTTATCAGCCCTTATACTTATCTGGCAGTGACACAAATGGATAAGTTTGTGGCTGAGCATGATGTCCAGGTCAACTGGATACCTGTGAATTTGCCTAAACTCATCAAACTTTCAGGCAATACACCGCCTGCAACCATCAAAAACAAGGCGTTATATTCGTTGCGAGATTTAAAACGTTGGGCAGCCTATTTGGATGTACCTTTTAAAATGATTCGACCAGGTACATTTGATAGCCGCCCTGCAATGTATATTGCCTGGGCATTGCAAGGGGATGATAGAGTTTGTTTTTGTAAAGCCGTATTTGAAGCCATTTGGTCGGGTGATGTGGATATGCGTAGCGATCATTGGTTGGATAATATTTTTACACAAAAGAAACTACCGCAAGCTTGGCGAAACATTGCACATGAGCAAGCCAAGCAGGAATTGGATGAAACAACACAACAAGCTTTAAAAGCTGGGGCGTTTGGAGTGCCTACATTTGTCTTGCATGGTGATGTTCGCTCTCAGTTATTCTTTGGCGTGGATAGAATGGATTTTTTAAGCAGGGCTTGCCAACCGTCTTAACATAACCCAATATGAAGTATTTATGCTTGTAGCAACTTCAGCCTAGGTGTACGCAGGTTAGACATAGGTAATAGCGTAATCATGACCACGTATTCTGTTGATTAAACAAGATACTTCAACTTCATACCCAGCATAACAATTAATTATGGCTTATGAGTCTTTAGGCGTATCATCAGCAGGTTTGTTATCGGTGTCATCTGCTTTAGGCTCTGCTTTTTTAGCCCTAGGCTTGCGTGTTGCTGTTTTTTTCGCAGGTGTTTTCCTTGGGGTTGTGCGTTTGCGTGGGGCTGCTTTGGGTTTGTCTTCTGCTTGGCTTAGCTTTTTAGCTTCTGGCCAATCAGCCATAGGAAAAGGTTTGTCTTCGGTGTTAAAAGTTTGGAATTGTAAGATTTGATATACATATACTGAAAGCTGGCTGCCCAAGTTGGCAATTCTTTCATCTTTATCGCCGCCTGTAAGCAAGACATGCAAAAACTGATAAACAACCACAGCTAAAATAACAAATTCAGCCGCAGAATAGAGGAAAGCAAATAGCAGCATATAGAGTAGACGAACCCAAATACTTTTCTCTTTGACGATAGTATTCATATCAAACGCTTTGTTTTCTTCACTCATGGCAGCCTCCAATTTTATGCAACAAGAACAAGTTTAAGTTATTTTTGGATTAAAGCAAAGAGTTGGCTAGGGTTGCTTGCATGAGCAAGTCGTATATCCATATTCTACCGCCTCAAGTGGCGAATCAAATTGCCGCAGGTGAGGTGGTGGAACGTCCAGCTTCTGCGGTAAAAGAATTGATGGAAAACAGCGTGGATGCGGGTGCGAAGCGTATTGTGGTGCGTATAGAACAAGCTGGGAAAAAACGTATTGAAGTGGAAGATGATGGTATGGGTATGTCGCCAGCCGATGCCGAGCTTGCTTTACAACGCCATGCCACTAGTAAAATTGAATCATCTGAAGACTTACATCATATCGCATCCCATGGTTTTAGGGGCGAAGCATTGCCTTCCATTGCTTCAGTATCACGCTTTCGCATGATCACATGCAGCAAAGATAGCCAAGAGGGTGTGGAAGTGCGTGTGGATGGTGGTTTGAACACACAAACGCGACCTGCTGCTAAGCGTAAAGGCACAAAAATTGAAATTTTGGACTTGTTTTTAAATACGCCTGCACGTTTGCAATTTATGCGCACCGACAAAACTGAAGAAGCTGCCATTGTCGAAGTATTCAAAGGGTTAGCCTTGGCGCATCCCAATGTTGCTATGTCTTTAGAGCTTGATGGGCGCAAACGTTTTGATTTTATGGTGCAAAGTGAAGAAGCAAGAGTACTTGCCATTATGCCCAATGATTTTGCAGATAATTTCTTGCCGCAAACCTTGGAGCATGAAGGTATGCAAGTCACGGGTTATTTGGGGTTAGCAACATTTCATCACCGTGACAGTACACGTATGTTGTTTTTGGTGAATGGTCGGGTGATTCGGGATAAACAACTGATTGCAGCCTTAAGAGCAGGTTATAGGGATGTGATGTTTCATGACCGCTATCCAGTGGCTGTGATTCGTTTGGACATTGATCCTGCGGCTGTGGATGTGAATGTGCATCCTGCTAAACGGGAAGTTCGCTTTAAATCGCCGCAAAGCGTGTTTTCAGCCATTGTGGGCTGTGTTCGCGCTGGCATTGAGCGCATGGGGCAAACTGTGGCAAGCACAACAACGGATAAAGCATTACATGCCATGCAATCATCATATCAAGCACCTACACCTGTAGCTCACAGTTCTATGCCTAGATTTGTTTCAGAATCTACAGCGAACTACCGTACACAAGCCTCAAGGCAAGTGCCGCAGGATGTACAAAGACTATTGTTTTCCGCTCAAGGCAATCCACAGTACGCAGCCGAAGATGTTTTGGATTTAGGGCAACCCTTGGCACAAATTCACCAGTGTTATGTGCTTTCACAAACCGATGAAGGTATTATTTTGGTCGATCAACATGCAGCCCATGAGCGTATGACCTTTGAAAAACTAAAATCACAATTATCGGGTGGAAAAGTGGCTGCACAAATGATGCTTACACCTGAATCATTAGAATTAGACGGTGAAAGCTTGGCATGGCTTCAGGACAACCAAAACGCTTTGAATGCTTTTGCAGTATCAGTATCCATTGCTGATGATGAAACTGTTCTGGTTCATAGTGTGCCTGCAATGTTGAGCAAAGAGCCGCCTGCGGAATTGGTCGCGGAGTTGATTGAATCATGCATGTTATTGGGCATTGAAGCCGAAGGCGACAAAACAGGTTTAGGGCGCATTTTAGAGCGTTGGTTGGGTAACCGAGCCTGCAAAGGCTCCATCAAAGCAGGGCGCACACTCCGCCATGAAGAACAAGTCAATCTGCTGCGAGAAATGGAGAAAACACCCAATATCGCGCAATGTAATCATGGCAGACCCACTTATGTTCGCTTATCTTTAAATGATATGGATAAGCTTTTTGGTAGAAAAGAATAAGAAAAACTTAGGACCTGTTTACACTAATTATGATGTTGTCGCTGCTGCACCAAATGAGGCCAATCAAGGCGCGAGGCGTGAAGTCTGGTGGTTCCAAATGAATGCAGAGCAACGCCGAGTGGCCTCATTTGGAGCGCAGCCCGCAGGGATTGACCTTTTTTCCGTCCTGCTGCGTTATCGTAAGCTTATGTGCAACAAGCACACTTCGCTTGCAAAGCCTTGCAGGAACGAAAAAATGACCAAATCGACGCCAGCAGAATTAGTGTTAACAGGCCCTAGTTGAATTGTTCCAAGCAAACCGCAGTATGCGCCATGATTTTGGGTTAAGCGAGGCAAGATATGAATGAAACATGGGCGCAAGAAGTTATTAGTTGGGAATATTCCTCGGCAGCTACACCTGATTTAAAAGAAGTTCCCATTCAGCCATTTCCTGCATCGCTGCATGAGCGGGGTGAAACGCGTGTGATTGCTTTGGATTTATCCAAAGAGTTGGACACACCGTATTTGGCAACATCGCCCAATTTACTTGCCAACTATATTCGTATTAACCCGGGTGAAAATATTCATACCCATGTTGAAGCAACCTCTGAAATTTATTTTGTGATGCGTGGTTCGGGTTATACTGAAACCGATACAGGCACGATTAAGTGGCAAGAAGGGGACTCTTTTACCTTGCCGAGCAATAAAGGTGTAACACATTATGCCGATGAAGATAGTGCTTTATACTGGACGCATGATGGGCCTTTGCTTGAACATATGGGCGTTGTACCGAATAAAGTGATGTTTAAGCCAGCTTTTTACAGCAAAAAATATATGTTGGATGAAGTTGAACGTATTCGTGAAGTGGCAATGACTGAAAATCGTAACCGTGTAGGTATTATTTTGGGTAATCATGCCAGTGCAAAAAGTAAAACAGTGACCCATACCATGTGGACATTGTTTAATTTACTGCCTAAACAACAAATGCAAAAGCCGCACCGCCACCAATCAGTTGCTCTTGATTTGGCGGTGAGTGCTGCTGAAAACACCTATACACTGATTGGTAAAAAGATTGATGAAAATGGCAATATCATTAACCCTGTGAAAGCGATGTGGGAGAAAAACACCGTGTTTGTCACCCCTCCGGGTTGGTGGCATTCGCATCATAATGAATCGGATACCGATGCTTATGTGTTTCCCGTGCAAGATGCAGGGCTGCATACGTATATGCGAACCTTAGACATCCA
>JALSZC010000027.1 GCA_027059605.1 Ghiorsea sp.
AAGGCGGGCACAAGCATAGGTCATCAACTTATCAATCCAAGTGACGATGTGGTCTCTTATCTAGAAATTGGGGATAGAAGCGATGACCATGTTATCTACCCCGATGATGATTTAATCGCACAAAGCATAGACAGTGGTGCTTGGCAATTCTTGCATAAAGATGGCACACCCTATCCTAAAACAACACCATAAGACTTGCGCAAACCATCGTATAACACGGCTATCAAGCAAACTTGGTAAACCATATCACCTGTAGAGCCTTCGCATTACATCCTTTTCTTTTTTATAAGCACTGTTTCAAATGCTTTTGTTATCGTTTCAGCCTGCACAAGCCCTTCAAGAAATATCTCTCCATCCAATGTGAGTGTTGGGTCTTTGGCTATGCCCTTTTCAGCGGCTTTGCGTGAATCATGCTCAAAAGTCAATTGTACACGCAATGGCAAATGTTTAATCGCACAACTTAACCGTTTGGAAAACTTTTCTGTACTTACTTTGTCTCCATACAAAACAGCATGGAAAAGCGGGTAGTCTGTTTGATCAAATGATTTTTTTATTATCATCTCTGTCATATTCACACTGAAAAGTGGTATGTTCTATATCAAAATCATCATGTAATTTTTTCTCTAATGTATCGATGACTTTATTGGACTCCGATAATGTTACATCATCCTGAAAATCCAAGTGAGCTTCTAAGTGAATAGAATGATCACCCAGTTTCCATATATGAATATGATGCGCATTTTTAATGGCTTGCTCTGCTTGAATGCATGCAACCACATCTGCCATATCAATTTCCTTGGGTGAAAATTGCATCAGTATGGCACTGCTTTCCTTGACCAATCCTAATGAAGCCCAGATAAGGTAAAGCGCAATCAAAATAGAGATGGTGGGATCTATCCAAAATAATTCAAAGTAGTACATCAATATACCACCAAGCACCACGGCAACACTGGTCATCACATCCGTTAATAAATGAAGGTAAGCTGCCTTGATATTCATGTTGTCATGCGCATCATCTTTGACAAGCAACACACTCGCCGCATTCAAAACAATACTTAAAGTGCCAAGCCCAATAACCCACAGTGAATGAATCGGCTCGGGATGATAAAACTTATGAAAAGCCTCAATGATTAAAAATATTGCGATACCAATCAGTGCTGAGGCATTAAAAAGAGCTGCTAAAATTTCAGCCCTTTTATAGCCAAAGGTTTTGGTTTCACTGTTTGGTCTAGCAGCCAAACGGTTCGCAACATAGGCAATAAAAAGCGCCAGCACATCACTAAAGTTGTGCATAGCATCGCTCAACAAAGCCAGCGAGCCTGAAATAATACCACCCACAATTTGTGATAGCGTAATCACAATGTTGAGCACTATCGTCATCAATAAATTCTTACCGCTGACGTTGTGATGGTGCTGGTCACTCATGGCTTATACCCCTTTATTCATATTGATTTACTTCAAGAAACATTATCCCTCTGATGTTAACCACGACAAAATCGAAGCTTTATCTGGAATGCCGCCCGCATGTGCCACTTTACCGTTAATCACCACGCCCGGCGTGGACATCACCCCGTAAGACATAATCTTTGCCATATCTTCGACTTTCTCTAATGCAATCTCGATACCATGCTCGCCCGCAACAGCCTCAATCAAAGTTTGCGTAGTTTTGCAGTTGGCACAACCTGTACCCAATACTTTTACATCTATCATTTCTTTCACCTCACACAATTATATTAAAGAACCAACCCACCAACATGATGGAAACGGTTACAATGGCTGTAAACAAAGCCAAAGCTTGCCACTGAATCACTTTTCTTAAGATGAGCAATTCAGGCAATGAAATAGCTGCAATGCTCATCATAAAGCTGAGTGTCGTACCAAGCGCAACGCCTTTAAGCAGCATGGCTTCTGCCAATGGAATCACACCCACAGCATTGGAATACAAAGGTACACCAATCAATACGGACATGGGTACAGCTAACCAGTTGTTGGCATCGCCGAGACTGGCCGCCCAATTTTCAGGGAAATAGCCATGAAACAATGCGCCAAGCCCCACACCTACAATCACCCATTTCCAAATTCTACCCACAATCTCTTTGACTTCACCAAAGGCATAACGATGACGCGCAGGCAGTGAATCATCCTGTTCAATGGTTTGTACTTCACCCATCTGGATTTTCCACACATAATCTTCTACCCAGCGTTCAGGCTTGAATTTTTCCATGATAATGCCGCCGAAAAAGGCAACAACCATGCCCGATGCCACATAAAGCGCTGTGATTTTCCAGCCCACCATGCCCCAAAGCATGACCACCGCGATTTCATTGATCATGGGGCTAGCAATCAAGAATGAGAAGGTCACACCCAAAGGAATGCCCGCCTCCACAAAACCAATAAACAATGGCACGGATGAACATGAGCAAAATGGCGTAACAGCACCCAACACAATCGCCAACACCCGCGCCGCAAATTTGGATTTACCTTGGATATAAGTGCGTACTTTTTCAGGCGAAACAAATGAGCGAAACAAACCCATGATATAAATAATTGTCACCAGCATGAAAAATATCTTGGTAATATCCATGATAAAGAAATGCACGCTCTCACCCATGCTGCTGTCCGCCGCCAAGCCGAACACATCAAAGGCAAGCCAATCAGCCAATGCTTCAAACATATGCCGCCTCCTTATTCAAGGCTGGTCGATTGGGCATAGCCTGCAACCGTTTTCTATCCGTTTTGAAAGGTTCTTGCCCATTATATTCCTGCATCATCATATGTATAATCTCCTTTTGAAAAGCTGAGGCTCGCGGATGCGGTGAATACAACACCCACTGACCTTGCCTGCGATCCGCAATCAGTTGATTCAATTTCATGATGGATAAATGCCGTGAAATTTTTGACTGGGGTAAATCCAGCGCATAACTCAATTCACACACGCAAATATCTTGCTGCTCAAAAATGAGACTTAGGCAACGCAACCTTGTGTCATCCGCCAACACTTTAAAAAACTCACTGCTCATATGCTATTCCTCTTATCCGTATATGTGGATAAGCGCATATCTTATGAAGCAAATATGCTTTGTCAACAAAAATGAACTCGCCTTGTTCAAGATTTAAGGATTATCGTTTGCTGCGCACATCCAAATAATCGCGTAGCGCATCGCCTGCAAGGTTTGCACTCATCACCAATAAAAATAGCATCAACCCTGGGTAAACAACCTGCATGGGAGCAACCAACATCAGTTGCGAGCCTTCTTTAATCATGGTTCCCAATGATGCATCAGGCGGCTGTATGCCAATGCCCAAGAATGAAAGCCCTGCCTCGCCAATCATCACGGCTGCCAAACCAAAACTTGCCTCGATAAGCAAGGGTGCTGCGATATTGGGCAGCAAATGTCTGGTGGCGATATGTATGGTGTTTTGTCCGCTGGCAATGGCAGCTTCAATGTATGGCGCATGTCTAAGGGATAATACTTGCGCTCGGGTCAACCTTGCAAACCCCACCCAACCCACAGCAGCCAGTGCGATAATCAGCTTATCCACACCCGGGCCAAGTACCGCAGCCAAGGCAATCGCCAATAAAATGCCAGGAAATGAAAGCACAATATCGACAAAGCGCATCAGCAAACTATCCACCCAGCCACCAGACCATGCGGCAATCATACCCACGGTGATGCCCACCACCGCACATAAACCCATCACACTTAATGCCACCGAAAAAGATAGACCAATGCCTTCAGCTAACCTGTCTAACACATCTCGCCCCAACACATCCGTGCCTAACCAATGCACGCTTGTCGGGTCGCTTAACACTTGCGTTAAATCAACCGCATGCCCATCCATCGATTGCACCCCGCCCACCAGCAACACCAACGCTGGCAACAATAAGCAAGCATAAACACTTTTGGGTATCACTTTGATAAACATTATTGCGCCCGCTGCCTCGGGTCTAGCCACAAATTTAATAAGTCTGCCAACAAGTTTGCCAACACATAAAACAGCGCAATGATAAGCACGCAACCTTGCACCAGGGGGTAATCCCTGCGTTGAATTGCCTCAATGGTTAATAATCCAAGCCCCGGCCAATCAAATACGGTCTCAGTAATCACCGCACCACCAAGCACTGCGCCCATCTGGAGAGCAAACATAGTCACCACGGGAATCGCCGTCATTCGTGCGGAGTGTTTCCACCATAATGTGGTTTCAGATACACCCATGGCTCGCGCTGTGCGAATCGCATCCGACTGCATGGAATCCAGCCAGCTTGCTCTTGCCATGCGTGATAACACCGCAGCCAATGCCGTGCCCATAGCAATAGTCGGTAAAATAATACTGCCCGAAGCATCCATGCCCGACACAGGCAACCAACCTAAAAACACAGAGAACACCAACATCAACATCGGCCCCAACCAAAAGTTTGGAATCGATACGCCGAGCAAGGAAAAGGTCATCGCCAGCTTATCTTGCGGTTTGTTTTGAAAACGTGCTGCAATCATGCCCAAGGGAAGCGCTAGAATAATGGCAAGCAATAAACTGGTAGCCGCAAGCTTGGCTGTGGCGGGTAATCGCTCGGTAATCAGTGTCCAAATATCACGCTGGCTGATGATAGATTTTCCCCAATCACCTTGGATTAACCCGCTGATATAATTGATATATTGCGCATACAATGGCTCATCCAAATGCATACTTTTGCGCAAGGCTTCTTTATCCGCTGTAAGGGCTGTTTCGCCTAAAAGCGCATCCACAGGGTCGCCCGGTACAAGATGGAGCAAGAAAAACACCAGTGTGACCACACCAAGAATCGTGGGTAAGGATTCCAAAATACGGAAAAAGATAAGCCGAGCTAACATGCTGCTACCGTAACTTGTATGCTAAAGCTTGTCATGATTTGCTAAGTGCCTGCATCACTTTTCGCCAGCCCATTTCAGCCTCAGCCCCCACTTCATCAAATACCCGTTGAAAATGTTCACGTTGTCCACCCGACAATTCGGCTTCTAAGTCAGAGCCTTTTGCTGATAAGGTCAAGCGTTTAATGCGTTTATCCTGTTTGTCTGGCGTGGTAAGTACATAACCTTGCTCCACAAGCGTTCGCAGCGGTTTGTGAATATATTGTTTACTGGCTTGTAAAAGCTTGAGCAACTCACCCACACTACAATGAGGACTGCGTGCGATAAAAAACAAAATACGGTGATGTACTCTAGCTAAGCCAAACGAATGCAATATTTTGTCTGGCTCTGCAATCATTG
>JALSZC010000028.1 GCA_027059605.1 Ghiorsea sp.
CCTATAAAGAACAAAAAGAGTTGGATGAATTGCCTACCAAGATTGAAGCATGGGAAGAAGAAAAAGAAACCATTGAAGCACGTTTTTGTGATGTGGACTATTTCAGCAACGACCCTGAAAACTTCCAAAAAGACCAAAAACGATTGGATGCATTAACCCAATTATTAGAGCAAGGTTATGAGCGTTGGCAAGCCTTAGAAGAAAAACAAGCCAGTTTTTAAGCTTACCCCTCTATCAAACCCAAGGCATCCATCAACTCTTGCTGGGCAGAGCGTGGTTTAGCATCAGAATGCATTCGCACATAGCTACCATCCGAGCGTAAATTCCAAGTGCCTGTATTATCAGCCAAATAGGTACGCAGACCTTCTTTCATCACACGGTCGAACAACGTTTTATCCAAGATTGGGAAACATGTTTCCACACGGTGTAATAAGTTTCGACTCATCCAATCTGCACTGGCGCAAAACAACTCTTCTTCACCACCATTTAAAAAATAATACACCCGATGATGTTCCAGAAAACGCCCTAAAATTGAGCGCACACGAATATTTTCTGATACACCTTTAATTCCTGGTCGCAAGCAACAAATACCACGCACTATCAAGTCAATTTTAACCCCTGCCTGTGAAGCTCTATACAGTGCCTTAATCATTTCAGGTTCTTCCAAACCATTCATTTTACCAATGATTCGTCCTTGCCCGCCAGCTTGCACATGCTTCATTTCCCGCTCAATACGCTCCAGCATACCTTTATGCAGGGTGAACGGAGCATGAAGCAGTGTTTTCATACGCTGCACACGACCTGTTCCCGTGAGCTGCTGAAACATTTTATGTACATCTTCGGCAAGCTCGGGGTTGCATGAGAGTAAACCAAAGTCAGTATAATACCTTGAAGTAATGCTGTGATAATTGCCTGTGCCAAGATGCACATAACGCCGCAAACGGCGGCCTTCACGGCGTACTATCAACATCATTTTACCATGCGTTTTATATCCCACTACACCATAAATTACCTGCACACCCGCTGCATGAAGCCTATCCGCTAAACCAATATTATCCGCTTCATTGAATCGTGCTCTAAGTTCAATAATAGCAACTACTTCTTTGCCATTGATTGCTGCTTTAACCAGCGCATTAACAATCGGTGAATCCGGTACAACGCGGTACATCGTTTGCTTAATTGCCAACACATCAGGGTCATTAGCTGCCTGATTGAGCAAGTCCATCACAGGTTCAAAGCTTTGAAATGGATGATGCAGTAATATATCTGAGCGTTTAATCCTATCAAACAACAGTGATGAATCATCTTCGCTAGTAGTTGATAAACACTTGGGTAAACCTGCAACAAAAGGTTCAAATTTTAAATCTGCTCTATCCACTTCATCGGAAATCGCAGCCAATCGATATAAGTTTACCAGTCCATTAACGCGGTATAAATCCTGTTCTTTTAAATTAAATTGATGCAATAAAAAGTCTGAAAGCTCTTCAGGGCAATAAATGGATACTTCAAGACGAACAGCCGCACCAAAACGACTATCCAACAACTCAGCAGCAATAACCTTTTTCAAATCTTCGCTTTCTTCCTCACGATGATAAAGCTCACTATTGCGTGTTACCCTAAACTGATGACATTGTGATACTTGCATACCTGGAAACAAGTCACCCACATGAGCGTGCATAATCGATGAAAGCAACACAAAACCATGCGCACAACCTGCTATATCACTTGGTAAAGCAATCAAACGCGGCACCGAGCGTGGTGCTTGAACAATCGCCCGTTTCACATCACGTCCAAAAGCATCCCTACCTTCAAGGGTGACAATAAAGTTTAAGATTTTATTCACCAACTTGGGGAATGGATAAGCAGGATCTAAAGCAATCGGGGTAAGCACTGGCAGCAGCTCTGTGCGAAAAAAACGACGAATCCATTGTTGCTGTGCTTCTGTCCATTCATGCCGGTGTAAAATATGAATACCTTCAGCTTGCATCGCAGGTAAAATGTCTTTTTCTAACAAGCTGTATTGTTTTTTCACCAAGTCTTCAACATCTGCACGAATGGCATTGAGTGTTTCAGATGTAGAAAGCCCATCAGGCAAAGCCGTATTTAAACCCATAGCCACACGTTGCTTCAACATCGCTACACGCACTTCAAAAAATTCATCCAAATTGGAGCTACTGATACACAAAAAACGTAAACGCTCCAAAAGCGGCATCGATTCATCAGCAGCCAACTCAAATACACGCTGGTTAAATGCCAACATACTTAAATTACGATTCAAATATAGCTCGGGTGCGTCTAAATCTTGGCTCATTATCTCTCCGTGGAAGTGCATCAGCAACAATACACTGCATCACAATATGGTACAATCATGACATTACATGAAACCTACAATCTGTATTCTTTCACATAAAAAATAATAGTTGCAATTTACATCTAATTACTGTATGTTGAGCACGAAAAGCTGGTGCGTAAGCCTACTCGTATTTATTTGACGTAGAAACTTGGCTTCATCGCTTATCAACCAAACCTTTTCACCAAAAAATAAATGACATGCAATGGAATATTTTATGTTCCTTAGGTGTTGCATTGTCTTCAATCAAAAGGTGTTTAAAACAATGAGCGAAAAGAAGAAACGTGATAAAAAGAAACTAAAAAAGCTGCTTGATAGAATGAGTAACCCTAAAAAGGTTCTCAAGTCACCAAAAGTTATTTCTGGTAAAAAATTAATTGCTTTAAGTTATGAGATGGGCACATATCCCTATCCTGAGAAAATGGGCTTGGAAGAATATGAAGCAGAAAAACATTTACTACAAATTGAATTGCTCAAAGTTCAAGCTTGGGTCAAAGAAACAGGGCAGCGTATTCTTGGTATTTTTGAAGGACGTGATGCAGCAGGTAAAGGTGGTACAATTAAACGCTTTAATGAGCATTTAAACCCTAGGGCTGCCCATGTTATCGCCTTGGAAAAACCCAATGATCGTGAGCTTGGGCAATGGTATTATCAACGCTATATCAAACATTTACCTACCAAAGGTGAAATGGTTTTCCTTGACCGCTCTTGGTACAATCGTACAGGTGTAGAGCGTGTGATGGGCTTTTGTACAGATGAGGAATATTTAGAATTTTTACGGCAGACACCACAACTGGAGCGTATGTTGGTTAACTCTGGGCTGCACCTGTTCAAGTACTGGTTCTCCGTCAGTCGCCACGAACAACTTCGCCGCTTTCATGGGCGTACTCATGATCCACTCAAGCAATGGAAACTAAGCCCAATTGATATTCAATCTTTGGATCGCTGGGAAGACTATACCAAAGCTAAACAAGCGATGTTTTTCTACACCAGCACGGCTGATGCGCCTTGGACTGTAGTGAAATCTGATGATAAAAAACGTGCGCGCATCAATTGCATGCGCCATTATCTTCATAGCCTAGACTATCCAGGAAAAGATGAAACTGTTGCATGTGCACCTGACCCTAAAATTGTTGGCAACGTCCATCGCAAGCTCGATTACTCTAATAAAAAACACGCAGAATAATTATTTTTCCTATGCTCTGCTGAAATATACAGAGCATTATTAAATCAACCACATAGAGGTGAGACATGAGTAAAAGTAAACATGAGAAAGAACTGCAGGAAGCATTAAAAAAAGCCATATTAAAAGCAGATAAAGCCGCAGCAAAAGCGGCCAAGGCTGCTAAAAAAGCTAAAAAAGCAGCCAAAAAGGCTAAGCGCACCGAGCAACGTATAGATAAAACTGCAGACAAGGTCCACAAACAACATCAATTGACCAAGCGTCATTTAAAGAAGTATGATACAGCCAAGGCAAAAAAAGCTGCTAAGAAAAAAGCTGTGCAAAAGAAAGTTCGTGCACAACAGGCAACTAGCACATAACGAGGACTAACTTTTGAGCATACATTTGGGCAAACACATTGCAGCAGTCGATATGGGCACCAATTCATTTCACATGATTATTGCCAAAGCTGAAGCACATGGTGCATTCCATATTGTCGATAGAATGAAACATTGGGTTCGTTTGGGCGATGGTGTGAATGCCAGAGGTCGGCTGAATGAAGAAGCCATTGGACGCATGCTTGAAAGCCTCAAATTCTTCAAACAATTGGCAGAGAGTTATGATGCAGAAATACATTGTATTGCCACCTCTGCCATGCGTGATGCTCCCAATCGGAATGCGATTGCTAAGCGAATCTGCCAAGAGCTTGATTTGGTGGTTGAAATCGTTAACGGCGAAGAAGAAGCACGATTAGTGTTCCAAGGCGTACGCTCAGAAGGTTATATTCGTGATGAGCCTGCCTATATTATTGATATTGGTGGTGGTAGCACAGAAGTGATTGTTGGCAACAAGCCTGATGGTGTACTCGCTGCCGAAAGTCTAGATATGGGTGCTCGCCGTTATTCTCGACAGTTCTTTGCCACAGGGAACTACACTGCCCTCCAAGTGAAAAAATGTCGTGCCGCAGCAGCAAGTAAAATTCAAGCTGTAGCATCTGAATACAAACCTTTTGAAGTTCATGCTGTATATGGTACATCAGGAACCATTCGCAGCTTGGCAGAAGTTGTTGCCAGTTTTTATGGACACGAAGATAGTACTCATTTAACTCTACATGATTTAAAACAAGTTTTACCCAAACTGATTGATGCCGTCAAAAGCAATACTTTGCCTTCAAGTATTGAACCTGAACGTCAAGCTACTTTAGTTGCAGGTTGCCTTATTCTCACAGAAGTGATGCGTGCTTTACATATCAAATCTTTACGAATTTGCCCCAGCGCATTACGAGAAGGTATTATTTTTGACCGTATTGCTAGTACAGGGCGTTTGCCATCACGTCCTATCAAAGCTGCCAGCAAAGCCATGGCAAAACGATTCAACCTCGACCGCACCCAAATCAAGCGAGTCACCCAAACAGCAGAAATCATTTTTAAGGCATACGCCAAATATTTGGATTTAAATGAAGAGGCTTATCGTTTACTCATCGCTGCCTGCCAACTGCATGAAATCGGCTTAACTATGAGCCATAAAAAGATTCATTTACATGGTAGTTATATTATTGGTAATTCAAATCTCACGGGCATTACCCAACGTCAGCAACAAATGCTGGCTGCCATCGTTCGATTCCATAGAAAAAACAGTCCAAGTAATAAACACCTCGTATTCAAAGGTATGCGTAGCAAAGATACACGGGTGACCATTGCTTTGGCTGCAATCCTACGCCTTGCCGCAGCACT
>JALSZC010000029.1 GCA_027059605.1 Ghiorsea sp.
TGAAAACAGTACAAAGAGTAATACGTGTGTTTAGTTTAAGCCCAAATTAAGAAGTGAAGTGCCTCAGCATCAATAGTAGTAGTTTTTCTCAAGGAAGAGTTAGTCACTAAGAATTTTAATCAAGCTCACTGTAGAGCCTTTAGAGATTGCAGGGTCTTTTTTGTAAAGTTAGCAAAGAAAACAGTAGTCATTTATTGGTTGACAATAGGGTGTCTCATTCCTATGTTTCGCCGCGCTAATCCCCGATAGTTCAGTTGGTAGAACGGTGGACTGTTAATCCATATGTCGCAGGTTCGAGTCCTGCTCGGGGAGCCACTTTGCAAGAAAACTTGTAATAAAATATTTTAAGGTTTATACGCTTGATGTGTATAAACCTTTTTTTATGCGTTAGTTTTGCTGCATTGATATTGATAAGGAGCTTGGATGCGTGTTTTAGGCATAGAATCATCGTGTGATGAAACTGCTGTTGCCATTTATGAACAGGGTAAGGGTATTATAGCTGAATCAGTGGCATCACAAATTGAAACACATGCTAAGTTTGGTGGTGTTGTGCCTGAAGTAGCATCACGGGAACACTTAAAGGTACTTCCTGCATTAACACAGCAAGTATTATCCAATGCAGGCTGTGATTGGTCTTCGGTTGATGGTATTGCTGTTACTGCAGGCCCTGGATTGATGGGAGCATTGTTGGTTGGTGTGACATACGCACGAAGTGTTGGGTTGGTGAATAATATACCAGTGTTACCAGTGCATCATATGGAAGGGCATTTGTTTGCACCGGGTTTAAGTGATGAGGGTTTGCCAGATTTTCCTTTTATGTCATTGCTGGTTTCAGGTGGTCATACATTATTGATTCGTGTGGATGGTCTGGGGCAGTATAAGGTGATTGGACAAACGATTGATGATGCAGCGGGCGAATGTTTTGATAAGGCAGCGCGTGTGCTTGGTTTGCCATACCCTGGTGGCCCTGAAATCGCTAAATTAGCTAAGCTAGGTGATGCCAGTATATTTAAATTACCTCGTCCAATGTTAAATAAACCCAATTTTAATTTCAGTTTCTCAGGTTTGAAAACAGCAGTGATGTATGCGGCTAGAGGTTGCGAGCATTTTGATGCGCAAGCTAAGGCTGATTTAGCCGCTGCGACAGAGTTGGCGATTGCGGATGTGTTGGTTAAAAAAGCTATGCGAGCTTGTAAAGCGGAACATGTGGAGACTTTGGTGATTGCAGGTGGTGTAGCGGCAAATCAAACCTTACGCATAATGCTGGATAAAGTATCTAAGGCGCAAGATGTAAATGTTTTTGTTCCTGATTTAGCATATTGTACGGATAATGCTGCAATGATTGCTTATGTGGGTGCTTTACGCTTTCTACAAAACGATAATATAACTAATGATTGGGATGCCAACCCACGCTGGAAACTAACCGACCTAACATAAAAAAGGCTACTCTATTTCTACAGTAGCCTTTTAAATATTGTTTTTGTATTTAGTTCAGTTTTCGTCGTACTAAAAACACAGTGCCTAGCAAGCCTAAAAACATTAGACCTTGAGTGCCTAAGCCTGTTGTCATGCAGTGTAATCCACCTGATGAACTAGAGTCGCCACCATCGTTATCGCCAGTTGCAGCAGACCCTAACAGTAAGGTTGTTGGTTTTGTGGTTGTTACTGAGAATTTACCAGACACGTAACCAGTACCATCCTTAGCTGTAATACGTGTTGGTACTGTAACATATGTATCTACTGAAGCATAAGCGTCAACAATTACATTAGTATAAATATCAATGCCTGTGTAAATATCAACATTTCCAATATATGCATAAGAGCCAATTTGAGCATAAGCACCAACTACAGCGTAGTCATCAACCACTGCATATGCATCAATTTGTGCATAGGGTTCAATGGTTGCCCAAGGACTGATTTTTGCCCAAGGACTAATGTAGGGGTCGACTATAGTGTAAGGACTAATGGTTGATGCAGAGGATATAGCTATAGCTTCTTGTTGGAAGACGGTAGTGCTATACAAATCGAATACACCTTCATCTTTAACAATAATATTAACGCTACCATTTGTAATATTTGCACCGCCAGCACCGTCTGCTGTATTGGTAGGAATTATTGTGCCAGCATTATCATAAAAGGTAACGCTTGCACCTGATTGGGCACCGCCAGCTTTGAACATGAAATCTGTCGTCGTAGAGCCTAAAGCAGCAGGCGATTCAAAACTTACTGTACCACCAAGTGCTGTTGCAGGTACACCAGCTTGTAAGGTAAGGGCTTTTACAGGGCCACCAACTGTTGCTTTGGCAGATACATCAGCAGTAGTCATGTCAGCTAATGGGATTGTAGGTATAGATGTTTTATAGTTGAGTTGAGATCCTGCGAAAGCTTCTTGTTGGTTGCTAAAACCATCACCATCAGAATCTAGAGGGGCGAGCGTAGAGTATGCAAGTGTAACGTTGTCATCATATCTACCAAAAGCAATGCCAAATGAAGTGGTGACATTGTTTTCAGTTTCAGGAGAGCTTGAGTGACAAGTTGAACAAGAAATCATATTGGTGCCAGCTAAAGTTCCTCCAATATGATAAGATGCAGGTGCTGCACCGGGGTACCAACTTTTGGCGTTTGCAACCTGTGTTGAGGCGATGCTAGACAGTATTAAGCATGTGCCCCATAAAAACTTCTTTTTGATCATTGTTCACTCCTGTGAAATCATTTTATTATTTGTTATAAGCTTTATCGCTATAAAGCGTGTGCAACTTTAGCATGGTAATGTAGCAAAAAGATGACGAATGTCACAAACTTATCAAGAAACTATGCTTAAGATTCTCAAAATATGTGACGAGTTTAGATAAAGGCTGGACAGTGAGGCTATTTTATTGTTCAATTTGACACAGAAATAGGTTTGAGCAGGCTTAGTATTAATTAAATAGGTATAGGGGATAATATGATTTCAAAACAATATACAAGAATGGCATTAGTAGCTGTTGCAGCAGCAAGTTTGGTATTTGCAGGCTGTGGTGGAAAAAAAGATGATATGACTATGGATGCACATGCTGGTAAAACTAGCAGTGAAGCTCCTTCTGAAGTAAAAGTTGTAGATAGCACAAGTTCAGCAGGCAACTTGGTTGCAAAACCAGCAACAAACTCTGTTTACTTTGCGTTTGATAGTGCTGAAATAAACAATTCGGGTAAAACTGTATTGGCAGAGTATGCAGCTTGGTTGAATGCAAATAAAGACGTTAGCATTACTGTTGAGGGTAACTGTGATGAACGTGGTAGCCGCGAATATAACTTGGCATTGGGTGAAGAGCGTGCCAAAGCTGTAAAGGCTGAGCTGGTTGCCAACGGTGTTAGTGCTGATCGCATTGATACTGTTTCATTTGGTGAAGAACGCCCTGTATGTACACGATCTGGTGAAGCTTGCTGGGCACAAAATCGTCACGGTGACATTGTTAATCGTTAATTTTAAGGCTTAAGATGAAGCTTTCGTTTCTTAGATTGAAGCCACCGATTTTGTCGGTGGCTTTGTCGTTGGTATTGTTGACAGGTTGTATGGTTGATAAACAACCTGATGCTTGGTTGGCTGATAAAGAGTTGGTGATACAGTCTTTACAAGATGCGCATACCAATAATGCTAAGCTTAAACAAAGTATTGAGCTTTTAGATCAGCGAGTGATTTACCTAGAAACTGAGCAGGCTAAACAAGACAGTAAAATTCGTGCGCTGGAAGCAACATTGGCAAAGAATACACATGTCAAAAAGCGCGTGAAAAAAAAGAAAGCTGTTAAAAAACAATCCAAAACATTGAATGAGAAGTTAGATAAATTGTCTGCTAAGCTTAATCCAGCAGTGGCAAAGCCCGTTGAAGCCAATGCTGCAGCTTTGGCAGAGAAAAATGCTTACACAGCAGCTTATTTAGCTTTAAAAAGTGGGCGTTATGATGAGTCCTCTTATGGTTTTAGTGCTGTGATTCAAGCTCACCCTGAAGGTATATATACAGACCAAGCATATTACTGGTTGGGTGAAAGTTTGGTTGCACAGCATAGAGATAAAGAGGCAGTTGATGCCTTTAAGCTTGTCGCGAATAAGTATAAAAAAAGCCCGAAACATGCAGCAGCATTATTGAAGTTGGCATCTGTGTATCAAACACTTGGGCAACCAAAGAATGCGCGTTCAGCATTGGAGCGTGTGATTAAAGAACATCCTGATAGTCGCTCAGCAGAAAGGGCTCGTGTTCAGTTGGATGCACTAGCTAAGAAAAGTGGAGCAAGAAAATAAATAAGCCACTTGCGAAATCGCTTCGCATTCATGAAATTTATCAAAGTGTGCAGGGTGAAAGTACATTGGCAGGTATGCCGTGTACATTCATTCGGCTTGCTGGCTGCCCATTAAACTGTGTGTATTGCGATACGCCGCAAGCTATACCCATGGATTCAGGGCAAACCCAAACCTTTGAAACGATATTGAAGGCATTGCCCAAACAGAAAACACCGCTGGCTCTAGTTACGGGCGGTGAGCCATTGGCGCAAAAAAATTGCATTCCATTATTAGAAGCTTTACTGCCTTTATATCCTCATGTGCAGTTAGAAACGGCAGGTGCTTATGATATATCTCAAGTGCCCCAAGCTGTGTCGGTTATCCTTGATATTAAAACCCCAGGCAGTGGTGAGGCAGAGCGAAATCGTTGGCAAAATATACAGCATCTTCGTGCCAACACTGAAATTAAAATCGTGCTCACGGATAGGGCTGATTATGATTGGGCGAAAGATATATTAGATAAGTATAAGCTTGCCGATAAGTGTACTGTCCTTATGTCGTGCACTTGGGGAAGCCTTAACCCCAAAGACTTGGCGGCATGGATTGTTGAAGATGAACTGCCTGTTCGCTTACAGCTTCAACTGCATAAATATATTTGGGGCGCGGAGGTGACAGGGGTATGACAACGAAAGCGGTTGTATTGTTATCAGGCGGATTGGATTCAGCCACAGCACTTGCATGGGCAAGCAAGGAAAAAGGGTGGGAATGTTATACCATCGCTTTTGATTATGGGCAGCGCCATCGCATTGAGCTTCAAGCATCAGCGGAAATCGCAAAGGCTTTT
>JALSZC010000030.1 GCA_027059605.1 Ghiorsea sp.
AATATGTATAAGCCTCTTCTGTGCGCAAGCCATAATGGTGATAGCGCATCACCTCACGCACCTGATCCAAAAGCTTAGAGGCTTTGGGCTTAAAGCCTTCCGTACTTCGCTTGTTTTTTTGAGAATACATGACCATTGGCTAATTATCTCTTTTTTTCTTCCATTACGCAATAAGATGGACTATTGTTCCACCTATGTATTATAAATATGAGGACTATTTTTCCTCCTATTGGGATAGTTAGAGGCTTATTGGGGTTAAAAAATAGAGTTTAGGGTGTTGTTTGAGTGTTCCAATCTTGAGCAGGTGCAAGATTGCCGTTTTCTTGCAATTTGTGTTGATTGTTCAGTATTTTTTGAGAGGCAGTTGTTATCATGTTAAATGCTCAGATTATGGGAGTCAGTTCAATCAAGTTTGGGTTCCAAGAGAGCCAGCTCTCTAACAAGAGCATTGAGCGGGACATCGGCTGCGCCGCTGCCCCTCATGCAAATCGTTAGGGTTAGGAGAGAATAGATGCTGAGTAAACTTTTAACTCTGATACAATTAAAAAAAGAGCTTCCTGATGCGATAGGATATGATTTATTTGGGCCTCTGAGTTTTCCAGTTCCAGAAGAGCTATCTTCTGAATTGTCTGAGAGTCTAAAATCAATAACAATTCTAACATTACGAATTGATAATTTTTCATCAAAAGTTCAAAAGAATGTTAAAATTCTTTTTTCGGGGAGCTTTAAGTATAATCCAAGCTTAAATTTTCAACGGCGAGATATTACAGTTAAGTACAACATTGATAATGAAAATAAAGAACTAATTATTACTGAAATACCACCGAATGAAACTATTATTGTGGAATTCTTTAATCCGACTTCCGCTTTTGAAATAGAACAACTTTTAGTCGGTGAAAATACTATTACAAAGTTAATGCAGCAGTTAACTGAAGCAAAACGTTACCCAAGTTTGACTCGTCTGAAATTCTTTATATCCATAATGATGATAATCCTTGTCATACCTACGGCTTGGCTTTTTTACAAAATAGAAAGTCGTAATCAAAACAATCAAATTATTACAAATGCTTTTGAAAGAGTAGCATCTTGTACTCCTTATGTTTTTGATAACCCTCTAGAAAATGAGAAATTGTTAGAACGCAAGTTTAAGAAACTTGGAAAATATTGGGGGAACTTTGTTTTATCTGCAAATAAAGTTACAACTTTTGATGAACTGAAAATTAAGGATCAAGTGATTTTATGCAAACCAAATCAACCCTAACAAATTGTTCGAGAGGGGTAAAAGGGGACGCTACCCTTTAATTAAGATTCAAACGGTGCTACTGTTCACCTATGCCTAGATTATCAAGAGCCGTATTTACAGGTGTTCCGCACCATATCACCCAGCGTGGGAACAGGCGCGAAGATGTGTTTTTCAACGATGAAGACAGGGAAGTTTATCTCAAATGGCTACAGTCATATTGCGAAAAGTATGATGTTGATGTTTTAGCCTATTGCTTAATGACCAATCATATACACCTTGTGTTAGTCCCTAGTTCTGAGGATGGGCTACAACGGGTCTTAAAACCACTGCATATGCGCTACGCTCAGCGAATTAACCGCGCCAAAGGTTGGAAAGGGCATCTTTGGCAGGGGCGTTTCTTTTCTTCTCCATTGGATGATAGCTACCTGTTGGCAGCAGTTCGTTATATTGAACAAAATCCGATAAGGGTAGGGTTGGCAGACAAAGCTGAAGATTATCGTTGGTCAAGTGCGGCTGCACATTGCGGCTTACGCGAAGACAAAATACTTTGTCATAAACCCGAATGGAAAAGCGCATTTACTTTTATTGAAAATTGGTCTGATTGGCTTGAGGTTGAGGAACGTGCTGATAAGCTGGAAGTGTTGCGAAAACATGTTGAAAAAGGTTTGCCATGTGGTACAGATAGTTTTGTGCAAACACTAGGGAAGAAAATCGGTCGAGTATTAGAAAATCGTCCGCAAGGAAGACCAAAGAAAATAGAAAAAGGGTAGCGTCCCCTTTATTAGGTGATGTGAGGCGTTATGCTTTTAAATCCAGCTTGTAATTTCTATAAAAGGCTCTAAAATAAGCTTTGTTTTAAAACCTTATTTTAGGAGTCGAAGATGAGACAAGTTTTATCCAGTTGTTCTGCAAGTATTTCAGAGCTAAAGAAAAATCCCACAGCTCTATTGAATGATGCGGAAGGTGCTCCTATTGCAATTCTAAATCACAATACTCCAGCGGCTTATTTTGTGCCTGCTGAAACTTATGAGTGGTTAATGGATAAATTAGAAGATTTTGAATTAGCTCAGATTGTACGAGAGCGATCACATGAAAAAACCGAAGCAGTAGAAGTGAATTTGAATGACCTATAAAGTTAAATTTCTTCCCAGTGCTATGAAGGAATGGAAGAAGCTAGCTCCCCCAATACAAAAGCAATTCAAAAAGAAGCTTACTGAAAGAGCTGAAACACCTCATAACCCAGCCAGTCAGTTACGAGGGTTTCAGAATGTCTATAAGATTAAACTGCGCTCCGTTGGATATCGTTTGGCTTATGAAGTAAATGATGATGAGATAGTCATTTTTGTGATTACGGTAGGCAAAAGAGACAAAGGGTTGGTGTATGCAAAAGCAGAAGAACGCCAATAGGCATAACCAGTTAAGTCCAGTCGGATTCGCTTCGCTCGCCGCTGATTTGGGTCGTTAGAGTGGAGTTCTACGCTTTCAAAACGGTTTAAGCGGATTATCCTTGACTCAAGCATTTCATAGCAAAGCTTTAACCTTGGCTATACTGTTAAGCCATTATGGCACTCAATATTAAAATGATGAAAGCGATAAAAATATATGGCTGATACTTCACAATTGATGTGGGGCGTACTCTTTGGCGGCATTGGCTTGGGCTTTTTTATGTATGGCAAGAAGCAAAAAGCTGTTGTTCCATTGTTTGCTGGCATCGCTTTGATGGCGTTTCCTTATGTTGTGACCAATACCTATGCTTTGGTCGGCATAGGTTTAGCGCTCATCATGCTACCCTTTTTCGTGCGGCTTTAGCTTTGACACCCTCTAAACAACAACCATGAATACACCAGCCCACGCCATTGCCAATCTTTTGCTCTTTGGCAAAACAAAGCGAGAACGCTATCCCGCAGCCATTATCCTTGGCGCTTTGATTCCCGATGCGCCTATGCTGATGTTTTATATCTGGTCGCGGCTATCAGGGCACACTGAAAAACACATTTGGCAACAAGGCTATTTTGACCCCGCATGGCAAGCCCTATTTGATGCCTTTCACTCGTTTCCGCTACTTGCTGCTGCATGGCTGATATGTTGGCATTTGAAATACACATGGATGCGTATCTTTTTTGCCAGCATGTTTTTACACGCCTGTTTTGATTTTCCATTGCATCACAACGATGCCCACCATCATTTCTTCCCCTTCTCGGATTGGCGCTTTCTAAGCCCTATATCCTATTGGAATCCTGAATACTACGGCAATATCATCGCACCCATTGAAGTGCTGATGGTGGTGCTCGGTAGCCTATGGCTGCTCAAAACTACAGCGCAGGTTTGGATTAAACGCAGCGTGTTATCCATACTCGCCCTCTACCTTGCTTTTATTGGCTTTGTGATACTGGTGTGGGTGTGAATATGTTCAAGACACACCTTTCTTGTTTCATCATGGTCTAACTTGTATAAGTATGCTGGTTAGCCAACGTCACATCAATCACGCAAAGCAATAAGAAGGATACCACCATGAGCAATACAAAAGCATTTAACACATTGAACGCCGTCATGCTAGGCATAGGCTCTATGGTCGGCGCGGGTATTTTCATTGTGATTGGTCAAGCTGGTGCCATGGCTGGGAATATCGTGTGGCTCTCCTTTATCTTTGGCGGACTAGCAGCACTGCTTAGTGGCTATTCTTTAGCTAAACTTGCACTACGCTATCCTTCTCGTGGCGGAATGATTGAATATTTGGTGCAAAGCTTTGGCGAAGGCATTTTTTCTGGTAGTGCGGGTGTTCTTTTTTACTTGTCGCAATTAATTGCCATTACCGCGGTTGCTAAAGCCTTTGGCGCTTATGCTGGCACATTTATACCTGAGGCTAGCCATTGGGATAATGTGTTTGCTGTTGGCATCGTTATCACCTTTATTCTCATCAACCTTGTAGGCGCTTCATGGGTTGCAAAATCAGAAACGTTTATTGTCGCCATCAAAATTTCAATCCTATTATTTTTCACTGTTGTAGCTCTTTTTTATGTTAAACCCAATCTCTTAAGTATTGCCGATATGCCGCCTGTATCGAATATGTTTTTTGCTGTTGGGCTTACTTTTTTTGCTTATCAAGGTTTCAGTGTAATTACCAATACCGTGGAAGATATGCAAAACCCAGAAAAAACCATGATGCGCGCCATGATAATCACCATTACTTTGGTGGGTCTGCTTTATATTCTTACAAGTATTGCCGTTTTAGGTAACTTGCCTTTATCTGAAGTCATTCATGCCAAAGACTATGCCCTAGCTGAAGCTGCACAGCCTATATTTGGCGACATCGGATTTAAAATCATGGCTGCAACGGCATTGCTTGCTACAGCATCAGCGATTAATGCAACGCTTTATGCAGCAACTGAAATTGGCTACACCATGGCAAAAGATGGCGAGCTGCCTAAAGTTTATACATACCATATCCATAGCTCTTATGGTGGGTTGATTGTAAGCGGCATCCTTATTCTGCCCATGATTCTTTTCTTGGATTTGGCTGAAGTGACAACCATTGCAGCATTGGTTGTCTTAATCATTCAAGGGTTAACTCATATTGGACACCTGCGCAAAATCAAAGAAACAGGCGCAAACCTATGGCTAGTCCTTGGGGCTGCAATCAGTATGTTTAGTATTGCAGGATTAACATTATACCATACCCAACAGAACATACCTTTCATAACTTATTATCTGCTGGGTGCTTTTATCAGCGCACTTGCTATTGAATTTATATTCCGAGCTATCAACCAAC
>JALSZC010000031.1 GCA_027059605.1 Ghiorsea sp.
CCAATCAAACCACCACTGATGCTAACCGTTTGAATATCTAAAAGTTTAATGGCTTCGGCAATGGCTTGTCCAAGGTAACTAGCTGCACTTTTAATAATGCCATTAGCTTCGTGATTACCTTGCATTGCACGTTCAAAAATGACTTGTGTTTCAAGATGTTCACCTGAAATTTCAGCATATCTAGCACTGATTGCGCTTGCAGAAGCATAAGCTTCAACACAGCCATGGTTACCGCAGCCACATAACCTTGCATCTTGACCATGTGCTACACGCAAATGCCCAAACTCCATCGCCATGCCATGCTCACCTGTATAGGGCTGATGATTAAGTATGAAACCACCACCAATGCCTGTGCCAAGCGTGATATGCAATAAGTTCTTATGCCCTTTGCCTGCACCAAAGGTATGTTCACCAATCGCCGCACATAATGCATCATTTTGTGCCGATACGGGAATATGAAGCTGATTGGACAATAATTTGGCAAGGTTGAAATTGTCTAATTGTGGAATATTCGGTGAGCTGGCTAATATACCTGAATCACCCATAAAAAAACCTGGAAAACCGATTCCCAAACCAACAATATCTGCATCCAATAGCGGTTGCGCAGCTTGGCTAATCGTATCCACAATAGCTTGCGCTGCTACCTCACTGGAAAGCTCTGTCAATTGGCTAAAGTTGGTTTGTACTCGCACTTCTTGAACTGTATGACCACCAGCTTGCACCCGCGCCAAACGCAAATTCGTGCCACCAATATCTGCAGCAAGAACATCACCCTTTTCAATCATGCAAAAGCTCATTGTATAAGCTTACATAAGCTTCTGCTGAGGCTTGCCATGATGAATCACGTTTTAGCGCACGACTGCGAATGCGAGACCATGTTGCAGGCTTTTGGAATACCGCAACCGCTTGTTCCACCGCAACATCAAATGCTTGGGCTGTGGCAGCTTCAAAATGAAACCCCGTACTTTTTGATTTGTATTGGTTGTAATCAATGACAGTATCTTTTAAACCACCTGTGGCACGGACAATGGGTACATTGCCATAACGCATTGCCATCAATTGACCAAGCCCACATGGCTCAAAACGCGATGGCATAAGGAACATATCACCCGCTGCATAAATTTCTCTAGCAACTGTTTCGCTAAACCCTTGATAAAAATACATTTGTGTCGGATTTGCAGCGGCAAGTGCGCTAAGTGCTTCTTCGCTGTGCACATCACCTGAACCAAGTATAGCAAGCTGATAACCACGATCTAACCATGTTTGAATGTTGGCAAGCAGTAAATCAATGCCTTTTTGCTCAGCTAGGCGTGAAATTAAGGTCAATAGCGGTATTGTAGCATCCACAGTTAAACCTGTTTGATTTTGCAGTGCTTTTTTACACGCTTTTTTGCCTGCAATTTTACCAGCACCGAAATTACTATGTATCGCCGTGTCGGTTTGCGGATTCCACGCATCCAAATCCAAGCCATTAACAATACCCGATAATTTATCCGCATGATGTTGTAAAAAACCTTCAAGCTGACAGCCATATTCAGGGGTCATGATTTCTTTAGCATAAGTCGGGCTAACGGTGGTCAAGGCATGCGCTGCTTCAATGCCTGCTTTCATGCAATTGATTTGACCATGAAACTCATAACCATCCATGTGAAAATACTGGCTTGGTAAACCCAAGCGGTGAATCCATTCTGGTGGGAACACACCCTGATATGCAAGGTTATGAATGGTATACACTGTTTTAGCGCGGCTTAAATTGGGGTGATGAATGTATTGTGTTTTTTTAAGCAGTGGTACCATGCCTGTTTGCCAATCATGGCAATGGATAATGTCCACAGGTTTATCCATTTTGGCAATGGCTTCAAGAGCAACACGATCAAACAATGTGAAACGCAGTAAGTTGTCTTCATACGCACCACCCGCAGGTCCATAAATACCCTCGCGGTCAAATAAATCATCTTGTTCAACCAAGATAAATCTAAGCTTATCCACCACGGCTTCATGCAATGGACATTGACGTTGAAAACCATCCACCCACATTTCAATGACAGTATCCAAAGGCGTGGTTGAAATTTTGTTCTTGGCTAAATGCTGGCGATAAAAAGGCACAATCACCGTCACCTGATGTCCCAAGCTTTGTAGAGCTAAAGGTAATGAACCTGCCACATCAGCCAATCCACCCGTTTTGGCAAGTGGTGTTGCTTCAGATGCAATAAATACGATGTTCAGTTGCGCCATGTTTACCTCCAAGTCCTTCAACGACAAACGCACTTTAACAGATAAGTTTATTTTTATCTTCTATCCTTTGATGGCATCAGCAAAGCTTTATAAACATTAGCTTTTATATCATTTTTAGGCTAAGTTACCCCTGTTATAAGGTTTTTTCTTTGGAGGAATGGGATGTCTAAGTTAACACAAATGGCAAGTTGGAAAGCACTGGCGGCACATGCAGAAGATATGAAAAAAGTGCATATGCGTGACTTATTTGCCCAAGACCCCAACAGGTTTGAAAAATATTCCTTAAAACTCAATGATATTCTAGTTGATTACTCTAAAAACCTGATGACCGAAGAAACCAAAACCAAACTTCTGGACTTGGCGCGTGAACGCGATTTAGAAGGCTGCATTAAACGCTTGTTTGATGCCAAAAAGATTAACACTACAGAAAACAGACTGGTGCTGCACACAGCACTACGCAACCGCTCCAACCATCCCATGATTGTGGATGGAAAAGATGTGATGCCTGATATTAATGCAGTGCTCGCCCGTATGCGCACACTTGTTGATACCGTACGTTCTGGCGAATGGCTTGGTAGCACGGGCAAACCCATTACCGATATTGTAAATATTGGCATTGGCGGCTCAGATTTAGGCTCGGTGATGATGACAGAAGCCCTCAAACCATACGGTAGAGCTGGTGGTTTGCATGTTCACTTTATTTCCAATGTGGATGGCACACATGCTGTAGAAGTCTTGCGCCACCTGCATAGGGAAACCACACTGTTTGTCATTGCATCCAAAACATTTACCACCCAAGAAACCATGGCAAACGCAAGAACAGCTAGAGATTGGTTTTTAACCCGTGGCGGCACTCTGCAAGCCGTGTCCAAACACTTTATTGCCGTATCTGCCAATATCAAAGCAGCGACCAACTTTGGTATTTCAGAAGAAAATATTTTCGAGTTCTGGGATTGGGTAGGCGGGCGTTACTCTTTGTGGAGTGCTGCAGGGCTTTCTACGGCTCTATATATCGGCATGGATAACTTTGAAGCATTGCTAGAAGGTGCGCATGAAATGGATGAGCATTTTAGAACTGCGCCTTTGGAAGAAAATATCCCTGTGATGCTTGCCATGCTTGGTGTGTGGTATAACAACTTCTTCGATGCGGATTCTCATGCGCTTTTGCCTTACGACCAATATATGCACCGCTTTGCAGCTTATGTGCAGCAATTGGACATGGAAAGTAATGGTAAACACGTGACCACCGATGGTGAAAACGTTGATTATTCTACGGGACCTATTATTTGGGGAGAGCCAGGTACGAATGGGCAACATGCCTTTTATCAATTGATTCACCAAGGTACCAAGTTAGTACCTTGTGATTTTTTAGCCCCCATTGAAACCAAGAACCCAGTGGGGAGGCATCATCCGATTCTGTTAACTAACTTTTTTGCGCAAACCGAAGCATTGATGTTGGGTAAAACCGAAGATGAAGTAAGAAGTGAACTGCTTGCCAAAGGTAAAAGCGAAGAAGAAATTGAAATGTTATTGCCACACATGGTGTTTGAAGGCAACCGCCCGACCAATTCCATATTGTTCCAAATGCTTACCCCCAAAACTTTGGGTAGCCTGATTGCCATGTATGAACAAAAAGTATTCGTGCAAGCCGAAATTTGGGGCTTAAATGCTTTTGACCAATGGGGCGTTGAATTGGGCAAAGTCTTGGCGAAGAAAATTTTGGCAGAGCTTGATGATTATGATGAAGTGACTAGCCATGATTCCTCGACCAATGCTCTTATCAATTATTATAAAGATAACCGTAAAGAGTAGGGTTTGGCACCTTCCCCTTGAAATCTTATGCATAAGAATATATTATTCTATGCATAAGGTATGGAGGCTGATATGAGAACAACTTTAGATTTACCTGAACACTTACTCAATGAGGTCATGCAAGTCACACATACAAGAACAAAAACGGCTGTGATTATTATGGCGTTAGAAGACTTGTTAAGAAAATCACGCATATCTGAGCTTAAAAAATATCGTGGTAACATCAACTTGGATATAGACCTTGATGAAATTAGAGATAGGCATTAATGAATGTATTGGTGGATACATCAATCTGGATTGATTATTTCAGAACAGGTGAAAACTCCACGAAACTTGATGCTTTAATTGATGAAAATATCGTAGTAACCAACGACATTATCCTTGCTGAACTGGTGCCTTACTTGAAAGTAAAAAAGCAAGATAAAGTGGTTGAATTGCTTTATGAAATTAAACGCATGCCACTGGATATGGATTGGAATGAGATTGTAGCGTTTCAAGTAAAGTGCTTAAAAAGCGGGGCGAATGGTGTTGGTATTCCTGATTTAATGATTGCTCAAAATGCAAAGCAACATGATTGTACGGTTTATTCGCTTGATAAACATTTCAGATTGTTAAATCAGGTGTTACAAGTCAATTTATATGCGTGAATGTATAAGCTTAAGTCGCAGGTTTAGGGGGAAGCAACTCTTTTTATACTTACCTATGGTATTGTTGAGTAAGAGCAAGGCTATGTCGCCAGCAATCAGCATTAATTTCAGGCACTTTATCTAATCGCCAAGCCCAGTTTCCATCAAGTGTTCCCGGTGTATTAAACTTGGCTTCTGTGCCTAATTCTAAAAGGTCTTGCATGGGGATGACGCACAGTAGCGCAGGCGATGCATAAGCCGCTTCAATCAAAGCCCATGGCATATCTTCGGGTTTAGCGTGTAACACTTCTAAAGCATGTTGTCGCACATG
>JALSZC010000032.1 GCA_027059605.1 Ghiorsea sp.
TCTTGGCGTTTGTTTGCAGCTTGAATAAAAACGGACAGGTTTTCACAAATTTTCGGCTGCCCAACATATTCTTCTAATGTTTTAGGGCGAAGTGCAGAATCCCATACCTCTTCACCTTGGGCTGCAGATGCAATCACGCGCTCTTGCATATCGTCATCATCAAAAGGTTCAAAGTTCATAAGGCTTTAAGTGCTGCTCTAAACATGGCTTCAAAATCAAGCGAACTATCCAAACTTTTAAGCACTTTATCAATTTGAGCAGGTTTATAACCTAAGTTGACCAATGCTGACTTCACATCATGGTGCAAACCACCACCTATGCTTGCAGTGCTCTCATCAGCAGCAATAAGTTTACCCCTAAGCTCCAAAATCAGACGTTGTGCCGTCTTTTTACCAATACCAGGTGTTCGTGCAATGGCTACATCATCACTATTTTCAATAGCCTGCAGCAAATCAGTCGCATTCATGCCTGACATTAAGTTTAACGCCGTTTTTGCACCAATACCCGATACTTTGTTCAAACTACGAAACAGGGTACGCTCTTTATGGTCGCTAAACCCAAACAATGTAAACTGGTCTTCACGCACATAACTATGAATTTGTAAGCTAGCTTGCTCCCCTACTTTTAAGCCCACCAGTGTTTGCATACTGACAAAAACTTCATAACCCACACCGTTTACATTCAATACCACACTGCCTGATGGGTCTAATTCAAGTACAGCGCCAGAAAGCCAACTAATCATTCATTTCTCCCAAAATACACGCAGCGTATGATGCGTAGTCTTCAACCATTGAGCAAGCATACAAACAACCACTAAACGCCTGAATACAAATCAGGGAAAGCTTGCTGCAAACGCTCAACTTGCACCCGTAACTGACTGTATAATGAGGCATCTGTAATGGGTAAATTCAATGGTTTACGCATAATAGACTCCGAACCAGGCACATGCGAACGGAAATTATCTTGCCATATACCATCATGCACATGACTTAAAGGCGCATCTAAAGCCTGCATGCCACGCACATCTTGATGTTCCTCTGCCAAAAGCGAACTTAAACACAAATGAGAAATATGAATCAACATGGTGGAAGCCTGTATATCTGGCGGCCAACTTTGTGGGTTTTGCCAGCAAGGAAAGTGATGATAATAAATAAACCGATGTACTTTTCTTGGTAATTTCCAATGCAATGCCAGCATCATACCAGCATCAATATGACTATAACCCAATACATCCAATTCCGCAGACAACACATCTTTACCAGCATGAATTTCTGATTTTAGCTTATCTAACTTATCATTAGGTTCAGCATGCAATATCACCAGCTTACCAATATCGTGTAAAAGACCAAACATGGTTGCCGATTGACTATCCACCACCTGACTATAATCAGAAAGTGTACTAGCAATCATGGCAATTGCTTGCCCATGAAACCATAACCTGCGTACATACTTGGATGATTTTTTAATACCACCAAACTCAGGGATAATTTCACCCAAAATAAGTGCTTCTGCACCACCCATGCCTACCCGAGCTAACGCCAGCGCAACATCTGTCACAGGCTTTGCCCCTGCTGGCAAATAAGCCGCAGAGTTACATATTTCTAAAATATTAGCGGTTAAAACAGCATCTTGTGCAATTACCTTAGCCAAGTCGGCAGGTGAAGATTCAATATCATCAAAAATCGCCTGCACTTCATACCAAACTTCAGGCAATGGAGGTATTTTAGCAATAGCTTTACGCAAATGCGTCAAGGTATCTCGGCTTAATGCTGGCGGATGCCGCATATCAAAGGGTGGTGATTCTGGAGCAGCAGGCGATTCAATAAGAAATGCGCCCAGCAATGTATTGTATGAAATAGTATCAGTTATATCTTCTTCTACTTCCTCTTCTTCAGCTTCAATCATAGCTGCCGTGCTCTGTTCTTGTTCCATCACGGTTTGATTTAAGTCAGACAATGTTGAAACAGTGCCTTCACCTTTTTGCATATCAGCTAAATCAACGCTAACCCGCTGAGGCTCACCAAGCGCTTCAATGCATGACATCACTTCAGCACAATCTTTGGGGCGCTTCTCTGGTATTTTTTGCAGAAGGTGCATAATCAAATCATCAAGTGCATCGGGAATATTAGGGTTGAGTTTTTTGGGGTGTTCAGCTTGGTGGCGAACTTGTTTTTCCATAATCTCAAACTCACCACCGCCTGTGGACATAAAGGGTAAAATACCCGTTGCCATACGATACAAGACAATACCAAAAGCATACAAATCAGTGAACGCACCAATCTCTTTACCCAAAATTTGTTCTGGAGCCATGTATAAATATGTACCAACGGTGATCCCACTTGCCGTAATATCTTCATTGCTAGTCGTTGACTTGGCTAAACCAAAGTCCATCAGCCGCACTTCACTTTGATCGGTTAAAAAAATATTGGAAGGTTTTAAGTCACGGTGAATAATGTTTTGCTCGTGGGCAACGGCTAAAGCAGAAAGCACAGCTTTAGCCACATAAATGATTTCGCCCAAAGGCAACTCACCTTTATGAATAACATATTCTTTAAGGCTACAACCGCGCAAAAGTTCCATGACCAACGCCATGACTTCACCCTCTTCGAGCACGTCTATAAGATGAATAATATTCGGATGTTCTAATTTTTCATGCAAGCGCATTTCACGTTTAAAGCGTTGCATATGCTGGGTATCACCAAAACTACTATGGTTGAGCAGTTTAATGGCAACTTCTTGATTGATACCCTCATGACGGGCGCGATACACCACGCCCACACCACCTTGGCCAATTTTCTCAAGCAAGAGGTATTCACCCAAGCGTACTTTGCCATCTTTACTGGATAATAAATCACCACATGACAAACAAAAAAGTTTTTGATCAGGGTACCAAGTACCACAAGCAGGACATTTCATGGCTTTGATTATTGAATTGAATACATGAAAGTCAAAGGTTGATTAAGCTTTGAGCAAATCTATCCAACCATTATTAGCATTTTCCTGCATATCTGCTTCTTTAATATACGGTTTAATGTCCAATACAGGTGTTCCATTGAGCATATCATGATTGCCAATATGTAACGTTCTACCCTCTATGGAGGTTAACGAAACAAGCGATAAACCAATCGAATTGGGGCGGTGTGGGGCTCGTGTAGAAAATACACCATGTTTATGTTCTTTATCACGCGGTGGTTTCACCAATGGATTCCAACCTTGATTCAAATGCATCCAATAGACCACCCAAATATGTGAAAAAGTCTGCAAGTCTTGCAATGCTTGCTCATAATGATGCCCTGCATGAAGCACTATTTTGGCAGACTTATCTTCAACGGCATAGGCAGGTTGCCTAGGGGTTGCAAATCGTTCTTGGTAAGGGCTATCCACGATACCAATCGGCTGCAGACAGATGCTTTGCGCAGCTATATCAGCCTTTTCGGCATCCGCAGCATAAGTTTTTATGTCTTTTTGGTGCGTTGGATTGCGCCAACTCATATGCGCCAAGGACTACAGATTAAAGTTTTCAACTTATTCTTCACAAGCCTCTGCAGCACGTTGTACCACCAAAGCATCACCATCCACATCAACCACAGCCACACCACCTTTTTGTAAGTCACCAAACAAAATCTGATCTGCCAAAGCTTTTTTGATTTGCTCACGAATCAAACGCTCCATAGGTCGTGCTCCCATTAATGGGTCATAACCTTCTTTAGCCAACCACTTTTTAGCCGCCGCAGTCACATCAAGCTCCACTTTTTTATCTTGAAGCTGCATTTCCAATGCCATGATAAATTTATCCACCACATGCATAATCACATCTTCTGATAATGGTGCAAAAGGAATCCTTGCATCCAAACGATTACGGAACTCTGGTGTGAATAAACGTTTGATGGCTTCTTCATCTTTACCAACATTGCTTACCGAACTAAAACCAATGCTTTCTTTTTGCATTTCAAATGCACCCGCATTGCTGGTCATAATCAAAATCACATGCCTAAAGTCTGCTGACTTACCATTATTATCCGTCAATGTGCCATGATCCATGACTTGCAATAAGACATTAAAAATATCCTGATGTGCTTTTTCAATCTCATCAAGCAACAACACACAATAGGGGTGTTTATTAATCGCATCGGTGAGCAAGCCACCTTGTTCATAACCCACATAACCTGGAGGCGAACCAATCAAGCGTGAAACAGCATGGGATTCCATATATTCCGACATATCAAAACGAATCAATTCCACACCCATAATACGTGCCAACTGATTGGCAACCTCTGTTTTACCCACACCCGTAGGGCCTGTAAACAAGAAGCTACCAATAGGTTTTTCAGGTGAGCCAAGACCAGCCCTTGATAATTTAATACTTGCCGAGAGTTGAGCAATGGCATCATCTTGCCCAAAAACGGACAATTTGAGATTTCGCTCTAAATTCACTAAGGATTTTTTATCCGACGTGGATACCTGACGTGCAGGAATACGCGCCATGGATGCCACAGTGGCTTCAATATCTTGTACGCCCAATTGTTTTTTCCGTTTACCCGCATCTTTTAAATGCACAGAAGCCCCTGCTTCATCCAGTACATCAATAGCTGAGTCGGGCAAATGCCTATCGGTAATATAACGCGATGCAAGTTTGGCTGCTTCTGTAATCGCAGGACGACTGTATTTAATTTGATGATGCGCTTCCAAACGTGATTTCAAACCATTTAAAATATTCACGGTATCTGGAATACTTGGCTCTACCACATCAACTTTACGGAAGCGGCGTGACAATGCGTTTTCTTTTTCAAAGGTTTGACGGTATTCCTGATAAGTGGTTGCTCCCATGCAACGCAACTCACCATTTGCCAAGGCTGGTTTTAATAAGTTGGATACATCCATAGCCCCACCATTCACCGAGCCCGCACCAATAATCGTATGAATTTCATCAATAAATAAAATGACATTCTTTTCAGCTTT
>JALSZC010000033.1 GCA_027059605.1 Ghiorsea sp.
AAGGTACATGGGCATGTAACATGGTGTTGAGATGTTCAATGGCTTGAATCATAGGCTCAATGGTGGTGTAAAGCTTTTGTGCATGTTCACCATGCTGCCAAAAAGGATGAATCACTTGTGGTAAAGAAAGTTTATGACCAAGCAAATCTTGTTTGCGAATACTGTCTCTATAAGCCTTTAACCAACCATCAGCATTGAGGAAGTCTATACTTGATGATGTGCTACTGCGTACTTTTTCTGCTGAAGTTGCAATTTCACGACAAGCTTGAACCAATTTTTGTTCAAATTCGGGGTGTTTTTCGCCTAAATTTTTAAAGTGTTTTTGCATGCTTGAAAAAAGACTAATGATATTGGGAATGGCTGGCTTTTTATGTCTATCACCGACGAGTAAAGCATGGATGTCATTGCTTGCTGTGAGCCATAAAAATGGCGATTGGTTTTGCAATGCTTGTTGCATGCAGCGTAGGGCATCACGCAATTCAATCAATGATTGCATACGTGGTGTAAGTGCAAAAGCGACGGGTATAAGGTTTTCTGTCATATTTTAAAGGCGTGGCACGGAGCGAAATACAGGCGCAATATCATCAGAGGCATGGCGAGATACTTGTAAATCATGAATAAGCCCTGTACCAAGTCGGTACACCCAACCGTGAATGCTTAAAGGACGACCTTGTTCCCATGCGTTTTGTACAATGCGAGTATGAGATAGGTTTTCGACTTGTCTCATGACATTAAGCTCTGTCATGCGGTCAGAAATATCTTGTGGAGACAAGTCTTTCAAATCATCGTAATGTTGATGGAAATTATCACGGATACCACGAATCCAGTTATCTACTATACCAAAATGTTGCGAAGTGATTGCAGCTTGTACACCACCACAATCATAATGCCCTGTGACAATAATATGCTCAACTTTGAGTACATCCACGGCATATTGTACACCCGATAAACAGTTTAAATCTGTGTGGTGTACTTGGTTGGCAATATTACGGTGTACAAAAATTTCACCTGGATCCAAACCAACAATTTCATTGGCAGGTACGCGGCTATCCGAGCAACCTATCCACATATATTTGGGTTTTTGCTGCTCTGATAAGCGTTCAAAAAAGTCTGTTGACTTTTCTTTGCGTTGCTTTGCCCATGTCTTGTTGTTTTGTAGAAGCTGCTCAGGTGTTGGCATGATTTATACTAACCAGGCATCAAGCTGCCCTTTTCTATCCAGAGCGTAAAGTTCATCACAACCACCCACATGTTGATCATTGATGAAAATTTGAGGGATGCTTCGCCCACCATTACTTCGTTTCATCATTTCAACACGTTTTTCAGGCTCTTGTTGTACGTTGTATTCAATGAAATTTAGACCACGTTTTTTGAGTAGTGATTTGGCTCGTACGCAGTAAGGGCAGTAATCGCCAGAATATATTTCAATTTTTGCGTTGCTACTCATATCGTCTCCTAAGTATTGCTTGGTGTTCTAGCCAAGGCAAAGGCAAATATGGGATGTTGTATTTTTTTCATCACCTTACAAGCATGGCGCAGCGTAGCACCTGTGGTTAAAATGTCATCCACAACCCATATTTTACCTTGCACATTGTAGTTCGCCAACTGTATTGGGTAGTCGTCTGCCAGCGTGAAAGCCTTACGTAAATTGCTTAGGCGTTGTTTGCCTTTGAGGGCAGATTGTCGGGTATGATTGCCTGTGCGGCGAAGTAGGGTATGGCAAACTTGGCTTGATGTGACTTGGGCAATGCGTTGGCATAAATCTGCGCTGTGATGCAAACCTGAACGGCGCATGCGTGATAAAGGCATGGGTACGGGAATTAATAAGTCATGAGGTGAGAAAATCTGTTGTAATGTTGGTGCTGAAGATTGTAGTAACCAGTGTAAACCTGTGCTTTGACCTTGCAGTTTCCAAGCCAATAGTGCGGTACGAACAGCATCACGGTAAACAAACACGTTACGGGTGTGTTTTTGCGGAGGAGGCTGTGTTAAACAATGACCACAAGGACCTGGAGCCAGTGATTTAGGCATACTTACACCGCAACGGAAACAGGTGTTTGTCGGCGTAATATGTATGCCCTTCAGGCACTCTGCACAACAGCCATATTGTGTTGGTTTAGCGTTGGATATATTCAGGTGTTTTTGGCAGATAGGGCATGCAGGCGGGAAAATATAGGGTTGTAGGTGTTGAAGTAAACGCGTTGACAGCCTGAACATGACAAGCAAGATAGCGAACATGGTTGATACAAGCAATTGGTTTGATGCACTTTCAGAGACACGGCAACGTAAGCTTTTAGCGAGCCAGCGCGAAGGTTTATGGATTAAAGTGCAAGGGCAAAAGCTACTTAATTTTGCATCCAATGATTATTTGGGTTTAAGCACCAACCCTCAAGTATGCGCTGCGGCAAAGTCTGCAATCGACAGCCATGGTTTGGGAAGCGGGGCATCCAGACTGGTATCGGGAGATGACCCTTTATTGCACGAGTTTGAGCGTGAGTTTGCTGCATGGAAAGGTTTTGAAGCATGTTTGATGCTGGGTTCTGGTATGTTGGCAAACATGGGTTTGCTGCAAGCTTTAGCCGATAGGCATACACATATATTTAGTGATAAATTGAATCATGCTTCCTTGGTGGATGGGGCAAGATTGTCGGGTGCAAAGGTACACCGTTACTCCCATTTAGACTTGAATATATTGGAAACACAATTACAAAAAAATACCGCAGCTAAACGTATCATTGTTTCTGATGGTGTATTTAGCATGGATGGTGATGCTGCTGATGTGCAAGCTCTGATAGACTTGGCAGAAAACTATGATGCAATCGTGGTCATTGATGATGCACATGGCACGGGTACAGTAGGTGTTGATGGCAAAGGGCTTGTGGGGCAAGCAGGTTTAGCAGGGCATGTACGTTTGCTTGAAGTGGGTACATTGGGCAAAGCATTGGGTAGTTATGGGGCTTATATTTTGGGCTCTGCTTCTATGATTGAAGGTTTAAAACAACGCATGCGCACCTTGATTTATTCCACAGCATTGCCTGTATGTGTATTGGCTGGGGCAAAACAAGCTTTAAACATCATACAACAAGGCGACTTCATCAAAAAACTGCATCATAATATCGAATTTTTCCTTGAAAATACACAAGGACTACGCTTGTTGCCATCACAAACCGCGATTCAACCCATATTGTTGGGTTCAGATAAACAAGCCTTAGATGCAGCACAAAAGCTGCGTGAAGCTGGTTTCTTTGTACCTGCAATTCGTCCGCCTACTGTGCCACAAGGGCAGTCGCGCTTGCGTATCACATTATCGGCGGTACACCACAAACAAGATATTGATGGTTTGATCAAAGCATTACACGCTTTATAGAAGCTTTCTTATATTGTTATAGTAATTCATGAATTGAAGTGCCGCCTGTCATTCCCGTGAAGGCGGGAATCCATTACCTTTCTAATTTGAATTATATGTGGATGCCCGATAAAAGAACTCGGGCATGACGGCAACTCTAAACATGAACCACTATATTCCCACACAGGTGGGGGCGTAATTCACAGAGGGTAGGATGCTTCGATTACGCTCAGCATGACAATAAACTTCTGCGTATCTCTGCGTTCCTTTGCGTCCTCTGCGGTTAGTTTTTATGTTCATTTTTTGTACGAACAAAAAACGAACCAAAAAAGTCGCCCCAAATAGCTGTGTGTTTCTTCGCTGCTTAGCAAAAGCGGGCGCAGAATTAGAACATTCTGCTTCATCCCTTCTTTTGCTAACCACCTCAGCACAGCTATAGCAGGGGGGAGGGATGATTGTAGCTGTCTCAACCTTGTCATTTCGACCGTAGCGGAGAAATCTATAAGATGCTTCCACGCTGGTCGGCATGAGAATAAACCTTTGCGTTATCCGCGGTCAGTCGATGCCCATTAACCTCGGCTAAACACCCAGTTTTTATTATCGGATAGATTGGGGTTGTAGCTATATCCATCCCAATCAAAGTTTTTGATGGCTTGTACATCGCTGATACGGTTTTGAATGATATATCTTGTCATCAGACCACGTGCTTTTTTGGCATAAATGCCAATCACTTTATAAGAGCCTGCTTTGTTTTCTTTAAAGATTGGCGTAATGATATTGGCTTGCAGCAATTGGGGTTGGATAACTTTAAAATACTCGGTGGATGCAAGGTTAATCAGCATATCATCTGCTTGAAGCTCAAGGTTAAGTTGTTCAGTGATGATATCAGCCCAGAAGTCATAAAGGTTGTTGCCTTTATCATTGGCAAGTTTTGTTCCCATTTCAAGACGGTAAGGCTGCATCAAGTCTAGCGGGCGAAGCATGCCATATAAGCCTGATAATATGCGTAAATGTTCTTGGGCGAAGTTGATATCATCATTGGATAATGTTTGTGCATCCAAACCTTGATACACATCACCAGCAAAACTAAATAATGCTTGTTTGGCATTGTCTGCCGTAAATGGTGTGTGCCAACTTTGATAGCGTTGCACATTCAAATCAGCAAGTTTCATGCTTAGTTTCATGAGGTTAGCAATATCAAAAGCATCTTTTTCTTGTAAAGTGTCAATCAATGTTTGTGCTTGTTGTAAAAAAGAAGGCTGTGTATGGGGAAAGTTTTGAAGTGCAGAGCCTTCATAAAGTTTCTTTGCAGGTGAAATAACAATACGCATAATAATAAGCTATCCTTGATGTGAATGATGGCAAAGTTTATCGCTGCTTGCTGAAAATGTCTTGTGGAAAGGGTAGTAAAAAATATTTTGACGAATGTGAAATAATGGGCTATTAATATGATTAATAATACCAAGATAATCATTGGTGTGTCATGGAACGGAGTTATTTCATGTTATTAAACACAAGTGAAATTACAGTCAAACGAGAAAATAATATGCGTAAAACCATGCATGTTTTTTCGCATGATTTGCGTAATCCTTTGTTGAATATTCAGGCGTTGGTGCAGGAAGCAGCCACACTGATTCAAGATGCGACACAAGCAGAGCGCACAGGAAGCAAAGAAAGCTTATCTTATATTTTAGGTCGGGAGCTCCCCGAAATTCTTGAACTTCTAAACCATAGTGCCAGTCGTATGGATGATATGGTCTTGGGTGCCAATGAAATTTATCACTGTTTGTTTGATGAGCTTGAATGTGAGTTTGTCGATATGCATACGGTATTCATGCGTTGCTTTGCTCAATTAAAACTTGCAGATGATAACTTGGAGCTGGACTGTGTGGGGCTACCTGCTGTTTATGCAGATATTTTGGCTGTTAAACGCGTGGTTTGGGAGCTGTTATGTAATGCAAAAAAAGCCATTGATGCTAGAGAAGACCCTTATTCACGTGTGATCACAGTAAATGCTAAGCAGGAAGGCAATATGATTGTGTTTACAGTAGAAGATTATGGCTGTGGTTTGGAAGAGTATGAAGAAAAAAGCGCATTTGAATCTTTTTTCACAGGTAAACACTTTGAAGGCAATACGGGCATGGGTTTAACACGTGCACAAGCATTGGTTGAGCGTCATGGTGGGCGCATGAGTATTACTAACCGTGAAGGTGGTGGTGCTATAGTAAGTTTTTCTTTGCCTAAATCACCTTGATTTCTGTACCTAGAAGGCATGTACGGTTCTTTCTTTGATGGCACTGTTTGTTACAACCTCCTTAAGATATACGCAACCTCTACCTGCGCTTTTCGCTTTGTATAAAGCATCATCGGCTAAAGTGATGAGATCTTGGCTCTTGGTGATAGTTGTAGGTAATATATTGGCAACACCAATAGATAGGCTGACATGAATACCTTCATATCCTTGAATCTTGATTTGTTTGATAGAATCTAAAATACGACAAGCTATGTTCTCTAAAGGTAGTGTTTTGCCAAGTTCCCCTGGCAATAGTGCTATAAATTCATCACCACCATAGCGCGCTACAATATCATAAGCACGTAAATGTTGTCGTATATGTTCGGCAATGCGTACCAATAAAATATCGCCGACTTCGTGACCATATTGGTCGTTGATGCATTTAAAGAAGTCCACATCAAAAAACATACAGCTAAGTGAACCTTGTTGCCCGCGCTCTAAGCGATTAAATTCTTCCTCAATGCGAGTTGTAAAGTGGCGGCGATTATAAATACCAGTTAAAGGGTCGCAGGTGGCTTGATATTCTAATGCTTGATGGCTCTTTTTGGCTTGAATGGTAAGATGTAGGTGGGATGATGTCATTTCTAGCAACTTACGTGTATTTACATCCATAGCTCTGTGATGTTTAATAAGTATGATGGCAATCAATGTTTGTTGGTCAAACAGAGGCATAGCTAAATTAAATGTTTCATCAATAAAGGCAACATCTAAGGTGGTTGGTAAATCAATAAAAGCTGCATTTTTATGTTTTTGAGATGTGAAGTATTGTTGTAAATATTGAACAAAATCTTGAGGAATAGGCCTGTCTAAAATACCAAAGTATTCGCTATCTGCACCTTTGATGATGATGGTTAAAGCTTTTTGAGCCTGTAAACCTTGGTGTATGCCTTTGGATGCGTGTTTGATGATATCAGTAGTATCTTGATGTTCTTCTAATTTTAAAGAAAGGTCTAACATGGCATTAAGTAATTGAAGATGTAGGTTTTTATCTTTGATGGTTTGCTGTTGCTTATGTTCTTGGTTGACCAAGTCAAATAAGAGTCGGGAACTTTTACCTGAAATGACTTCTATATTTTCATATTTTAGTTTGGTTTGAAGTAAAACTTGGCGTAATTCTGTATTGGCAGTGACATCAATAATAATATCACCAGTAAAGTTTTCAATGGCTTGTAAAGCATCAGTATAGGTTGGAATATCCAGTGTATGTGCATGTTTAATGGCTTCTGCTTGTTCATTAATATCAACCACACCATCAATATATAACCAATCACTGTATTGGTAAAAAAGGTTAAGCAAAGCATTACCTCCCTTACCACCTCCTAAAATGAGTATGTGTATATCACTTTGTTGCAGTTGAATGTGGGGTATAGAATTAGACATATTCATCCTTTAACAAGTTTCATGCCTTTTTGTGATGGTGTAGATAATAAAAAAGCCTGCTTGCAAAAACAAACAGGCTTTGATGATAGATGACTAAGATATTATCGTTTGATTTGCATCAAAGAAGATAACATTTGGTCGGTGGTTGAGATGGTTTTTGAGTTTGCTTCATAACCACGTTGTACCACAATAAGTTTCACAAATTCACCTGCTAAATCCACATTGGATTGCTCTAAGCCATAAGGTGTAATCGAACCCATACCACCATTACCTGGTTTTTCCAAAATAGGTGAGCCTGAAGCAATGGTTTCTTGTTGCAGGTTGTTACCCACATGGTTAAGTACGGCATCATTAGGGAATTTTGCTAATGCTACCTGATACAATGAGCGGCGTTGTCCATTGGTGAATACACCAAAAATACGTCCTGTAGAATCTGTTTCTAATTTATCTAAGAAACCTGATGAGTAGCCATCACGCACGATTTGTCGAGTAGCGAATGTGCCTGCCATTTGTACCGTACCATTTAAACCGTCACCAAGAATAGCTTGTTGGTCATTGGTAGTGGCATCACCAAAGTTAAAGTTGATGGTTGATACTGCCGCACTGTTCCAAGGAAAGTTGATACCAGGGCCAATTTCAGTGACAAGTTCACCTTGGCTACCAAAAACAAGTTGATTGCTCGCTGGTGCAGTAAGCACATTACCAGCTGTAACATTGGTACCTGCAGGAAAAGTGCTGGTATTCACAACAATGGAGCTACCCAAAGCTGCACTTACAGTTTGGCCAGCCAAAACATTAATACCATTAATGGTGACGGCTTGGTCAAATGTTGCATCACCTGAAATCTCAGTTCCAGCAGGTAGTGGTAGTGCAAGTGCAGGGTTGGTGGTATTAAAATTAGTTGCGGTATCTCCCACAATCACTTGCTGACCAGGTATGCCACCTGCTACATCAGCACCATCCACGCCCGCCTGCCAACTCCAAGTATTATTGGCTTCTTTGATATAATAAATACTGACCGCATGTTGCTGTCCCAATGAATCGTAGATATTAGCTTCAGCTTTGTAGTGGTAGGTTGCGGCATTGTTCGGATCAAAGGCAACGCCTGCATTATAGACTGCAGCATTAGAATCTAATGTAACACCGACATCAACATTGGTGGTGGGTTGCGCTTGAGACGCAAGACCACCAAATGTGATGTCAGTAATATTACCTGTAGCATCACCTTGTTCATTGGTTGCCCAACCTTGTACCACAAAACCTTGTCCATCAATGAGGTTGGAGTTTTTATCCAAGATAAATGCACCGGCACGGGTGTAGTAGGTTTGCCCACTGGCGGGGTCTTTAAGAGCAAACATGCCATTGCCATTAATCGCCATATCCGTTGCACTGGTAGTGTTCTGAATCGATCCCTGTTGTTGGTCGCGTGTAATCATGCCAATGCGCACACCATTGCCCACTTGGTTGGCAATGTTGGAGCGTGTTACACCAACGGTTTGTGATAAAACATCGGAAAAGACCACATTTTGAGATTTGAAACCCAAAGAGTTGATGTTAGCGATGTTATCACCAATGACGCGAACACTTTCACCGAAAGCTGATAGTCCACTGGAACCTGTATAAAGTGCGTTGTAAATACCCATAATAATCTCCTATATGAATGTGTTATAAATTAAATTCTTACTTCTGTAACATTGGCAATGCTGGTTGGTGTACCATTTACAATGAGTTGTATGCCTGAAGGGCTCATGCGAACGGCATCAACTACACCCGAGCGTTGAATGGATGCGGTTACTTGTTGCCCTGCAGCGTCAAAGGCAGCAATATCAATTTGATAGTCGCCCACTGCGACAGGGTTGCCGAAATCATCTTTACCATCCCAACTCAGTTGTTGTTCACCCGCAGGCAGTGAAGATAAAGACATATTGCGTACAGGTGTGCCTAAGCTATCACTGATGGTGATATACACATTGCTAGCATTATTATCCAAGCTGGCACTAAAGGGTTGAGTGCTGCCCGTATATTGAATACTACTTTCATTGATCATTACGGTATGTCCCAAATATCCTGCAGATGCTGTATCTAGGTTACCATTGCTGCCACCTTGACTTGCTGTAAGCTGAGCAAGGTATTCATTGGTGTATGTTTGTTGCTCAACCATATTAAACTGCGCTAGCTGAGAGGACATTTGCGTAGAATCTGCAGGGTTTAAGGGGTCTTGGTTTTCCATTTGTGCGACAAGCATTTTAAGGAATACATCTTTAGTACCTAAGTCTTGCTGGCTGCTGGGTGCAGGAGCTGGTTGCGCACCATAATTATTTGAGACGGTTAATGGCATGTTATTCTCCTATGCTAAGATACTAAGGTGACCTTGGGTTGCGAGGTTCACGCCTATTCGTGTATTTTGTTCGTCATTTGAATGGGTAAGTGTTGTAGCATCTAAGCTGTTACCTGCTGTGGCACTGTTAGATGCTTGCTGGTTACCACCTTGTTGTTGCCCGCTTTGCTGGTTCATTTGCATGGAACAGCCGCCTAAGTCCAAACCTTGTTGTGCCATGGCTAACCTTAGTTGTGGCATTTGCTGTTCAAGGGCTTGCTTTGAGGCGGTTTGATCAACGGTAAACATAACCTGTATGTGTTTGGCTTGATCCATTTGTATGGACACTTGTACTTTACCCAAATGGGCAGGCTCTAGTTGTAACTCTAAGGTTGTATTGCCCGTTTTGGCAGACTTTACAATTTCCAGCATAGTATCTGCGGGGGTAAATGTACGTTGTGATTTATAGGCAAGCTGAGCCTGAAAATCTAAACCTTTGGCATTTTTGTTATCAGTCTTTGCTGAGTCTAATAAAGACATGTCGGCATCATGTTGGTTGGAATTTAAATCCTGCTGTGATGATGTATTATTGTCAGTTGTTACTATATGGACTGCACTAAAGCTACTTGTTGCGGCAACAGTACTTGCGTTAGTCGCTTGTGCTTGTTGGGTTTGGTTGCCAGTACGTTGTTGAATGGCTGCGATGGCAGCTTGACTTGTTTTGATACCATCAGTGGTTGGTTCTATGGCATTGTTTACTTGATTACTTTGTTGTGCAGTGATGTGTTGTTCAATTTGTTTGCTTTGTTGAATGGTTAACGGCTGTTCACCAAGTTTGTTTTGTTTTATGTTTTGTGTGCTAGCAGCTAAGTACTCTGGATTTTGCCGTTCCATTTTTTGAGAAGCCTGCTGTTTGTTGCTTGAAGCTTCAGCTAAAAGCTCTGGTGAAATGGTTGATGTTGTGGCTTGTGATGTTGCTGGGTTGACTTGTTTTGCTTGTTGTTCATCGACAGGGCTACCATTTTTATTGGTATTGATAACCAGTGGCGTAACTTGTACCTCTTGCAAGGATGCAATGGCATCGTTGGCATCAACTTCACTGGTGTTTACAGGAGTATCTAGAGTTAATGTTGCAGTTATTTTTTTATCAGTAACAAGTGTTTTACTAGCTTGTGTTTCACCAGTTTGAAGTAAGCGATGTTGTTTTTTAGCTTGGGCTAAGGTGTGTTGTACATTCTTATCGACAGTTTGTGTTTCATTTGTTTGCACCAAATTATGTTGTAGTTTTTTATTTATTGTTTGTGCATTGTTGTTTTGCGCTAAAGTGTGTTGTAAACCCTTATTGGTTGTACTTTTTTTACCCATGCTGCCTGTATTTTCGGTTTGTTGTAAAATATGCTTGATTTTTTTATCGATATTTTCTGTATTGCTGGTTTGGCTTAGGGTATGTTGTAAGCTTTTATTTTCCTGTTGAAAAGCTTGCCTTTTGTCTATTCCTTCTGCTGTAGGTAAGCCTGTGTTTTTATGGTTATCTTGTTGCACAGTTTGTTGAATAGACTTCTGGGAAGCACCTTTTTGCAACATACCTAATAAAGTTGAGAATAAGCTTTTGTTCGCTTTAGAGCCTTTATGCTTACCTTGGCTGATACTATGTGTACCAGCGCTAGCTTCTGTGGATATGTTATTGGTATGTATCATACCATGGTTAAAGCAGAAGGGGTGCCATCATGACACCCCTTTGTTTTCAATGATTTAGGTGTTGCTCACTTATTTGAAGTGGAACTTTTTTCCGTGTTGGCGGTAATGTTTTCCCCAATCACAATCAGTTCGGCAATATCATCCCTGTTGTACTCCCAAGAGCGCTTAGAAATAGGGTTGCCAAAAGGGTTGATGATAATTTGATGTTGGCGTAGGCAATGAAAGTCACCTTCTCTAGGAAACACAGTACGAATCATGTTTTGCATGGGATCATCCCAAGAGAAAGCATGGTTAAGACGATATCCAATCCATATAAAACCTTGTTCCAATAAGGAGGCATAAAGTGCTTCGGGCTCGTCAGGTAATTTTTGATGAACAGCCATAGTGTAGAGCTCTAGCGCATCATTGCTGCCGTCTTCAGACATGAGATCATGAATAACATGACGTAATACCCGTTTCATTTGGTACACCTCATTGTTTTCTGCTGTGTACATATGAAAGCTGGTATGGGCGACATAAGCACCATAAAATTCATCAGGAACCACAAGGTGTACTTCGGTAGGTAAGGTGAATCTATCAAGCTCTTCTTGAAGAAGACGTGCTTGGTTGCGGTCTGATAATACAGGGTAAATTTTAGGTCGTGATTGCTCTGTATGAATCATGCTAATGATATGGGATAACATGGTTGAAATCACGGTGTATGGCTCTTGCTCAGATGCTTGAGGTTGAGATAAAATAATATGTGTAAATGTTTTTACATAATCACGCAAGACTTCCATATTGGAAAAATCCCAAGCCTGCACAGTTACAGATACTTTATTGCCTCCAATTTTCTCATTTAATCGGCGTTGAAGGTAGTTCTTCTCGTCCATAAGCTTAGCTTCGGGCAAATTATCCAATAGAACAACTTCAATATGCTGGTAATCAGGCATTAGGCGTTTAAGTAACAAAGGTAAACTATCTACCCAACCTGTAATAAGTAAGCGTAGCTCTGTTGCTGGGCGATTTAAACTAAGCTGGAAGGTTTCTGTGGGTTTATGAGGAGAAGTTTCAGGGTGATGCAATACATAATGCAGTTCACCATGCAAAGCATTTTCATTGATGGCAATGCCAACAACAGCTTTGATTACAGTTTTTTCAGCCGTTGGTAGTTGATAAAGAGGTTGGATTTGCCAGTTATCATCAATGACTGCCAATAAAATAACCCCTCGTTTTAATAAGCTTTTTGCAGCTTGAATGATATTGGATCTATGTTGTCCATCAGGGGTAAAAAGTAGTGTTTCGCCATGCTGATGTCTTATTTCAGCAGCCCATTCACAAACTTGCATAGCAGATTCTTCAGTTCTTTCTGGAATCATTAACCGGCTAACAACTTGGTCAAAATCACTGTATTGTAGGATATTCTTAAAGGCATTGGCACGAAAGTCTGCAGCAGATAAGATAACAGTAGGCTTGTCATATACGCCTTGATTATCCCAGCCAACTTGTAACATATGTTGATGCTCAGATACTCGAGATTCACTCATGCTTGGTATAGCAATGCTTAAATAAATATCAGGGTGCATTTTACGAATAGCTAATAAAGAAAAGAAACTTTCAGATAAGGTTTCAGCGGTGCTTTTGTCATCAGGTATTAAGACCAAAGCTTGGCGAGCAGCAGATAGGTTGACACGATTTAAATCTTCAATTTGTTTGCTGTTTCCTGTGCGGTAGCTAACCCATTTCTCTTCAAGCAGGGTGCTACTTATTTCATCGTTTTCTTGCAACAAAACCAACTTGAGTTTAGAAAAAGAGCGCTCAGATACCAATCTTAAATGTGTGATAATATAAGGCGCAATATCACTCCAGCCAATCATGACCATATGTCTAGTCACGGCGAGGCGTTCATTGCGTAGTTTGGTCATCAAGTCTGAAACGATGCTGGCACCAATACCAATAAAGAAAGCGAAGATAAATACACCAATGACAACGGCTACGATAGAGAAGATAGCAATGGAAGCATTATCAGGGTAAGCCACTGAATTCCCTGGGTCGGTAAACAGACGAAAAGCGAACCAAATACGAGCAATCATACTATCATCTTGAGGGGTTACACTTCCATCTTGAGTAAAGTCAAAACCAGGAAGCAAGAATTTGCCAAAAATACCACCAGCAATAGAAATAACGGCAAGCACTAAGACAATCAGATTGATTTCTTGCATAAATTGTCCTTCGCGCATTACATCCTTTAAGTTGCGAATAATGACCAGCCATGGGCGTAAAAGGCGGACAAGTCGCATCATCCTTAAAGCTCCTCCGTAGGGGATAATGGCAAAGGCTGGTATCATCACTATGGTTGCAATGATATCTAGCCACCAAAAAAACCATTCCAGTATTCTTTCTTTGCGTGTCTCAAAGTTCATGTTTCTCATGATAAGGTAGCGCAGCGCTAATTCGACTGCGAAGAAGATAATAATTATCCACATGAGTGTGTCAGTTGCAAAGAAAGAAACCATAATGATGAGAGAGGTGAACATACCGTAAGTTGGTGAATACATCGCACTTTCTAAGTCGAAATAGCGGAAAATACGCAAGGTTCTTAGTAAATATACGGCACGTAATATGCGTACTAAGGCGGCATCTTCTGCTTGGAAAGGAATATCAAAAATGGTAATGAGCAAAGAAGCTACACCAATAATATCCAAGACAAGAAATAAGCCGTCAATTTTTCGATTCAGTGATGTGCGATAAGGGTTGGTTCGTGTTTTATGTAGCATAATGGCAATGCGCGCACCAATTTCCACAACAAAAATAGTGAATAAAATAGCTGCCAACCAAGGTTCGTGGGTAAAAGATAAAGCAACCAAAGCTATCATGAGGAAACCAAATCTCGGGTGCATTAAAATCCATTCAATATGGTAGTATAAAAGGTTTTTATCTAAAGTTCTGCTTTTCATAACTATGGTTCCTATGAGTAGTTTATGGTGTTTTTTTAGTGAAAAAAGCAATAGTGGTGCCACTTTTAGATAGACATAAGCCTTGCATTATGTTGATGGCAGCCATATACATAGCTTATGATACGTATATTCTTTCTTTTCTTTGTGTTGCTACCACTTTTGGAGCTTTATGTTCTTATTGAAGTAGGCAGTGGCATTGGCGGCTTGACCACGATTGCCCTTTGTTTGTTAACTGCTGTTATTGGTGGGGTATTGATTCGTATTCAGGGTATTCAAACTTTACTAAAAGCACGACAAAGCATACGTCAGCATGAACTTGCTGAGCAAGGCATGCATGGTGTGATGTTAGTGATTGCTGGTGTGATGCTTTTTATTCCCGGTTTTATCAGTGACACATTGGGGTTCTTACTTTTGGTGCCAGCTATTCGGCGTTGGCTGATATGGAAAACATATAAACCTTTTCCTCACAGTATGGATATTTCGGGCAAGCAACATCAGCGTTATCCGAATGTTGAGGTGATTGATGTGGAAATCATCAAAAAAGATTAAGTTTTTATTGATTATAAATCTTATCCGATTTTAACCTTGCTAAGGTTTTTCTTGCTTGATTGACGAAGAAATACAAGCCTATAGAGTGCTGGCATATAGTTGTTCATTAATGGTTAAGGTTTTTTCAATGCATAAAATAATTCGTTTGGTTTTTTTTGTCACTGTGAGCTTGGGGTGGGTGGTAAGTTCGCACGCAGCGAGTTTATCAGCAGATCAGTTGCGCATGGTGGAGCAGTTGTCGCCACAAGATAAAGCATCATTGGCTAAACAATATGGTGTAACTTTACCAAGCAGTGCAAAAGCAGTTCAAGTAACGACACCTCAAGTGGTGAAGCCACGTGTGGTGAGTCAAGGGGTGCTTGAAAAGAATGTGAAGCTGACTACTGATGGGGAAATGATAAGGCAAGATATTGCAGTATCAGCCAAGGCTAATCTTCCCATTGAAAAAGTAAAAAACCAAGCTGCGACAGATAGTATTGAGCTTAGAAATGCTTTCACCGATTTTGTTCGAGAATCCAAGCCATTGCAAGTTGATACAACTAACCTCAAACAGTTTGGTTATGATTTATTTGCAGGCGTGCCGACTACATTTGCTCCAGCTACGGATGTTCCAGTGCCTGCAGAGTATGTTTTGGGTCCTGGAGATGAATTAGAGATTCAGCTTTTTGGACAGAAAAATGAGGTGTTTACCCTAGTGGTAGATCGTGAAGGGAGTGTGGCGTTTCCAGGTATTGGTCCACTTACTCTTGCTGGGTTAAGTTTTGCTGAAGCCAAAGCATTCCTTGCAGAACAAGTTGGTGGTAAGATGGTAGGGGTGTCTGCTAGTATTTCTATGGGTAAGTTACGCTCGATTCGTGTGTTTGCTTTGGGTGAAGTCGAGCGTCCAGGTTCTTACGTTGTGAGTGGCTTAGCAACTCTATCTCATGCGCTTTTTGTATCGGGTGGTATTAAAAAAATCGGTTCTTTGCGTAATGTTCAGTTGAAGAGGCAAGGTAAGTTGGTATCCACCTTAGATTTGTACGATTTTTTACTTAAGGGTGATACCAGTAAAGATGTTCGCCTGTTGCCTGGGGATGTTGTGTTTGTGCCCCCTATTGGAAAAACGGCAAGTATTGCTGGTGCAGTAGTTCGCCCAGCGATTTATGAGTTAAAAGGGCGTGCGAATGTTGCTGCCATGGTTCAGTTGGCAGGAGGTCTCTTACCTAAGGCTTACCATGAAGAAGCTTTGTTGGAGCGGATTAATAAAACAGGCAATAAATCTGTAAAAAGTTTTGCTTTGTTGGGTAAGGGTTTAAAAACGCGTGTGGAAAATGGTGATGTGATTAAGGTGTTTTCATCTTTGGATTTTGAAGAAAACCCTGTCATGTTGATTGGTAATGTGAAAAGACCAGGTAAATATGCATGGCAAGAAGGTATGCGCCTTAAAGACCTTGTGAAGAATGCACAAGCCTTACTGCCTGAGACCTTCATGGATTACGGTTTGATTGAGCGTGAAGCTGAGGGAAACAGAGAGCCAGAACTTCTTCGTTTTAATGTAAGTGGTTTGTTGACGCAAAATAGTGATGATAATATTTTATTAAAACCACGTGATAAGGTGTTTATTTTTCACCGCTCTCATTTCCGTATTGCACCCAAAGTGAAAGTGGTTGGTAGTGTACAGACACCAGGTGATTATGCCTTGAAGAAAAACATGCGGGTACTCGACCTTGTACTTGCTGCGGGCGGTCTGTTAAGAGATGCCTCATTGGGTAAAATTGAACTTTACCGTACAGATCCAGATAGCAAAGATATTTCTATGTTAAACTTATCGCTAGCAAAGGTCATGCAAGGTGAACAATCTGAAAACTTAGCTCTACAAGATTTGGATCGCTTGGTTATCCATTCAATTTGGGAGAAAAAGCGTAAATATAGTGTGCAAATTGCGGGTGAAGTAATGCATCCTAAAGAATATACTTTTGTGGATGCAGGTATGCATTTAACAGATTTGGTGTTTGCGGCAGGGGGAGTGACAGAAAAAGCGCTGATAGGTAAAGCAGAGTTAACACGATTTGAAGTTGTGGATGGTCAAAAACGTGAATCTGTACATATGGAAGTGGACTTGGGGAAAGCTCTTGCTGGGGATGAGCAGGCGAATATTTTGTTGCAGCCCTATGATGTGTTGACAGTAAGACAGCTTAGTAACTGGCGTGCGGCTGAGCATGTGAAACTGACAGGTGAAGTGAAATTCCCAGGTGTTTATCCTATTGAAGATGGAGAAAAGTTGTCTGATTTGATTCAACGGGTGGGTGGCTTTACAGATAAAGCATATTTGGAAGCTGCTGTGTTTACGAGAGAATCGATTCGTCAAGAGCAGCAAAAGCAAATTGATGATATGACTTCGCGTATGGAAGCTGATATTGCAGGTGAAGAAAATGCAATCACGTCGTTAAATGATGCAAAGTTGATTGCACACAAACAACAAGCATTGTCTGCCGCCAAACGTGTTTTAGAGCAAATGAAAGCAACGAAGGCTTTGGGTCGCTTGGTCATTAAACTTGAAGACATCCAAAGCTTGCAAGGAAGTGAGTTTAATTTAACCCTGCGTGATGGTGATGCTTTGTATGTTCCTAAACAGCCAGACCAAGTCATGGTGGTTGGGCAAGTGTATAACACAACAGCATTATTATATCGTAAGAAAAATGACCTTGAAGATTATGTTGATGCTGCAGGTGGTATGACACGCATGGCGGATGATGAGAGAGTATATGTTGTGCGGGCGAATGGATTTGTACAACGAGCGTCATCATGGGGAAGTACTTCAATTTACCCTGGAGATGCGATTGTGGTTCCGCAAAAGCTTGAGCAGTTTAATCTACTGGATAGCACTCTAGATTGGTCGCGTGTCTTGATGCAGGTGGGTGTTGGTTTGGCATCGATGAAAACCATTGGTGTATTTTAATGGATGCTAAAGATAAACCATCAAATTTTGAACAGCCTCAGCTTGACCCACGTATGATGCAGGCTATGTATGGCATGCCATACGAAGAAGATGAAATTGATTTGCTGGAATACTGGCAGGTCATTTGGAAGAAACGTTTGTTTATTGTTGCTTCGGCTTTGCTTGCAGGGATATTGGCAGCAGGCATTTCGTTAACCATGCCCAATATTTATCGCGCTGAAACATTGTTGGCACCTATGGGGGGTGAAGAAAGTAAGGGTGGTTTATCTTCTATGCTGGGCGGCTTGGGCGGTATTGCTTCGCTTGCAGGCGTGTCATTAGGGGGGAGCAGTTCTATAGAAGAAAGTATAGCTGTATTAAAGTCCCGTGAGTTTATTTGGGACTTTGTTAAAGATGAAAAGTTGATGCCTATTCTTTTTGCCGATGATTGGGATGCAGACAAGAAACAATGGATAGCAGAAGAGCAAGAAGATCAACCTTCGCTATGGGATGCATGGCGACTCTTGGTAGAAGATGGTATATTGGCAGTGAATGTAGATAAAGATTCAGGTTTAGTAAGGCTATCCATTGATTGGGAAGACCCTGAACTGGCAAAGGCCTGGGTGGCAAAACTAGTCACAAGAATAAATGCTTATTTACGCGAGAAAGCTATTTTGCAAAGCGAAGAAAAATTGAAGTATTTGAATGATGTATTGGCTGAAACTCAGATTGCTGAAAATCGTCAGGCTTTATTTGAGTTAATTTCAACTGAACAAAAACAAGCCATGCTTGCCAATACACAAAAAGATTATGTTTTTCGGGTGATTGACCCTGCGGTAATTCCCGATAAAAAAATCAAACCCAAGCGCAGTATTATTGTGATTCTAACCGCTTTTGTTGTTGGATTCTTAGCGATTGTATTTGTTTTTATTCAAGAAGCTTTAAAAAAGCGTAAGGAAGAGGAACAAAGCAGTGAATAAAATCAAGGCCGTAGTGCTTGCAGGTGGTTCGGGTACACGTTTGTGGCCTATGTCTAGGCAGCAACTACCTAAGCAGTTTTTGAGGCTATCAGGTGAATCATCATTGCTTGCTGCTACGGTTTCACGTTTGTCGCCAATAATAAAGCAAGATGATGTTTGGGTGGTTACCA
>JALSZC010000034.1 GCA_027059605.1 Ghiorsea sp.
TGGTTTATCGGGCAGCGTTTAATCAAAGGTCGATGTGTGGGGCTTGCCAATATTTTATTGCTTGGTGATGCACCCAGTTCGCAGGGGATTGTTCCTGAATTGCTGCAACATGATGCGACTATTGAGCATATAGAAAAGGCGGTGATGCCTTTATTGTGTGGTGCATCACAGAATCAACGGCAAGCTTTTGCAAATTTACGAACGTTGTTAGGCACAAATAACCCTGCAGAAAAACTTGCAGCTTTGTGTTGGCAGGAGATGTTGAAGTAATGGCTGTATATGTGGTGGGGGATATTCAAGGCTGTTATAAACCTTTAAAAAAGTTGTTAAAACAAGTCAACTTTTCCCCCAAGAAAGATGTGTTGTGGTGCGCTGGAGATATGGTGAATCGTGGTCCTGATTCACTGAAAGTGCTGCGATTCCTCAAAGGTTTAGGTGATGCTTGTGTATGTGTGTTGGGGAATCATGATATTCAATTGCTGGCATATTATGCAGGTGGAAAATCATTTTCAGGGGATACTTTGGATGCCGTGATTAAAGCCGATGATGCTGCGGAATTGATTGAATGGCTACGGCATAAGCCACTATTGCATCATGATAAAGCTTTGGGTTGGAGCATGGTTCATGCAGGGCTAAGTCCACTTTGGAGTTTAAAAAAAGCCAAGAAGCGGGCAAGGAAAGTTGAAGCTGTCTTACAAGCTGATGACTGGGGAGTGTTTTGTAAGGCGTTGCAAAATAAAGGTTTTCCTACGCAGGAACCTGAAGATAAACATGTGCGCTTGTTTTTTGATACGGCGGTTTTCACGAGAACACGATTTTGTAATGATTCGGGTAGGTTTGATTGGCAGCAAAAAACAGCAGATGTAAGTGACAAAGATATTCAACCTTGGTTTGAACATAAAAATGCCAAGTGGAAGAAAGATGGGAAAAAGAAAATACGGGTAGTGTTTGGACATTGGGCAGCTAAAGGTTTGGTCGCAGAGCATCCGTATGTTTTAGGCTTGGATACAGGCTGTGTATGGGGTGGTCAATTGACTTTGGCTAGGCTTGACCAAGAGGAAACACCACGTTTATTTACTGTAGGCTGTAGATAATGGGTTTAAAGAATGGGCAAGCTAGGCTATGCTTATTTAAAATGATGAAGAATAAAGGTGTGATGATGTTAAAAAAAGCAAGTTTCTTTCATGTTGTTTTGTGGGTTATTTTGGGTATGTGGTCGGTGCAAGCGTATGCTTTTACGACTGCGGAAGTCTATGAGGCAATTCTTACAGCGGATAAGAAACATATTGTCGATGTTCAAGAAGATGAAGGGTATAACAACCGTTGGCACATGAAGTTTTTAGCCAAAACTGCAGATAAAGAAGATGAAAAAAGCCATGAGATAGGTATTCCTACCATGCTTAAATATGCAGGGAGTCGCATTCATATTGAGCAAGTTATGCCTAAAGTTGATGTTCGCGTAGTTGATGTGGTGCTTAATGATAGCGATGCCACCAGTCAAATTGAAAATTTACAAAATTATGATGCTATGATGTCTGATTTATCGGGTTTTCAGGGTGAAGTATCATTTGATGGTAAACGCATGAACTTTAAGGGCAGTGTAAGTGTCGCTGGTAAAACTTTGGATGAAGTGAAAAGCCTGTTGAAAGATTTACGTGAAGAAACAGCAGATTTGTATTATGAGATTGATAAAGCTAACCAAGAAGCTTTGGCTGATTATTTTGAGCAAGTATTAAATAAAGATTACGCTGCGATTGTTGATACCCAAGTGTTTGTTGAAGTGCTTGGTCATGGTTTTAGTAAGCAGAATCAAGTGGGCCGTAAAGATTCTAAGCTCGGGCATTGGCAGTGGAAAGTAGATGATATTGATGTTGAAACGGTGAATTATGGGCGGTATTTTGAGGAACGTTTATGGTTAAACACAGGGAATTTATCAGAATATAAACAAGAAAAGATGTATGCTGATTTAAGAAAGCGTGTTTTAGCAAGGTTACCTAAAGGTGCCAAGTCTGCCAAGATATTGGCGCACCCGCACAAACAAGGTATTACTATAATTGTGCTGGAATACCCTTTGGATAAAGAGCCGTCAGGTGAAGATATTCGTAACTATCATGAAAAATTTATTGATTATGTGCGAGGCATTTATCCAAGTTTGCGCAAAATTACGCATAAATATACAGCAGATATGGTGACACAAGCTGTGAAAACATTGTCTGCTAGAGATTTTATGGCATTGATGAATGATGGCTTGGAAGGCTTACCACAGTATGAGGCGCAGTATGCTGATGGGCAGTGGAAGTTTAAATACAAAGGTGTGGCATATATTATCACCAATTATAAAACATATATGGAACTTTCATTGATTAAAAATGTAGCTAAAGGGCATGATATTGATGATGCGATAGGTAAGGTTGAGGATTATATTGAACGTAATTTTCCAAATTTTGCGGATAAATATGAAATTGTACCTTACAAAAACAGCAAGCGCACATTGTGGGTAAAAATGCGATTTAACTATGGGCTTATGAATGGGTCAGATGTTAAAGGTGAAAAACTGAAGGAAGAATATTTGCAGTTTACCAATGATATTGGTCCTGAGTTGCAAGCACAGATTTAGTAGTTTGAAATAGCTTGCAGCTTAAAAGTGATTTCGTGCTTCTCGCAGAGCTGTAAACACTTGTAACGGTTTGGTTTCAACTGCATGGCTTTGGCTGTAAGTTGAGCAGAACTTGGGGTCTAAAGGGCGTAAAAAGGGGTTGGTTTGAAGCTCTAGGCCTATAGTGGAGGGTATGGTTGGTTGTTTATGAAATCGTTTGTTTTTGTCATCACGTATGCGGTGTTGAAGGTAGATGTTATCAGTATCAACGCTTTGGGCAAACGCTAGATTTACAAGGGTGTATTCATGGGCACAATATACCTTGGTTGGCTTATCGAGTGCGGCAAGTTTTTGCAAACTTTGCCACATTTGGGCAAAGCTTCCTTCAAATAAGCGACCGCAGCCTGCACCAAATAGTGTATCCCCGCAAAATAAAGCATCATCAATCACAAAGGCAATATGCCCTAGTGTATGACCATAGACTTCAAGGCTTTGAATATGCAATTTTCCGAGTGTGAAGTTGCTGTTGGCAGCAATAGATTGTTTGATATATGGAATACGCGAAGCATCATCCTGATTGCCAATAACCGTACATTGGTAGGTTTGTACAAGTTGCTGGTTGCCATCAGTATGATCCCAGTGATGATGGGTGTTTAGAATGTGGGTGGGCGTGATATTGAGCTGTGTGCAAGCTTCAATCACAGGTTTGGCTAGGGCAGGATCGACCACACAAACCACAGGACTATGGCGGTCTTGAATAATATAAATATAGTTGTCTTGAAGTACGGGCAACTGATGTACGATGAAATGCTTATGTTGGTATGTCCACATTGGGCAAGTGTAAACGGAGTTTGATGAATGTCACATGGTGAAGATGGTTCGACTAAAGCAGTAATAACAGCCATTGCTGCTAATGGTGCGGTGACGGTTGCAAAGTTTGTTGGTTTTGCATTTTCAGGTTCTAGTGCTTTGCTTGCTGAGGCAATTCATTCATTGGCAGATACGGCGAACCAAGGTTTGCTGTTTTTAGGTCTTAAGCGGTCGAAACGTGTTGCTGATGGCAAGTATCATTTTGGTTATGGACAAGAGCGTTATTTTTGGAACTTAGTATCAGCCATTACGATTTTCTTTTTGGGTTGTGTTTACACCATGATGCATGCTTTTGGGCAGTTGGAAAGTGGACATGCACCAGAAATGAGCTGGCTTGCTTTTGGTATTTTGGGCTTTGCTTTTTTGGTTGAGGGTTACTCATTTTATGTGGCTCTTGTGGAGTTTACACGTCAGCGAAAAGCTGAAAACATGGGTTTTGTACAATATGTAAAAGAAACACGAGATCCTACAACCTTGGCAATTTTAATTGAAGATACGGTTGCCGTGATGGGCTTAACTTTTGCACTTGTTGGGATGGGGTTAGCAGCTTATACAGGTTCAGCTATTTTTGATGTGGTAGCAGCAATGGGCATTGCATTGTTAATGGGGTTATTGGCAATATTTTTGGCGGCAACCAATAAAAAGTATTTGCTCAATGTATCGGATGAGGAAATTAACCAAGTTGCTTTAAAGGCTTGGACTGCTGATGAACGTGTACAACATGTGCGTCATATTCACAGTATTGTGCTGTCACCAGAAGAAAGTATATTGATGGCAGAATTAGAGCTTAGAGAAGAAGCATTGTTTGCTGATATGACAGAGGTTGAAGTACAGCAAGCGATTCGCTTTATGCATAGGTTGGATAATGTGCGAGCATCTTTAGAAGAAGCTGTGAGTAAAGAATCCGAAGAAGCCAAACATATTTACATTGAGTTTACAGGGCTTCCTGAAAAAGAATGAATCATACACGGTTTCTTATCACTTCGTTGATTCAGCAGGGTCTCATTCCTGAAGATAAGATTCCTGATGCGTTAAGGATTAGTAAACTAACACCAGATAAGACAGCATGGTATTTATTTCTAGACCGTTTTTTGTTGGTTGTTGGTGCTGTGTTATTGGTTAGCGCACTAACATTTTTTATTGCATACAATTGGACTGAAATGAGCAGGCTGGCAAAGTTTGCTTTGGTAGAAGTATGTATTGTTTTAGCTGTGTTTGCATATTGGAAGCTGGGTACACAGCAATTATCCGCTAAAGTGGCCTTATTAACTGCATCCTTACTACTTGGGGTATTGCTTGCTTTATACGGGCAAACTTACCAAACAGGGGCAGACCCTTGGCAGTTATTTTTTAATTGGGCATTGTTGATTTTGCCTTGGGTACTTATTGCACAGTTTCATGTATTATGGATGATATTTTTATTTCTTTTAAA
>JALSZC010000035.1 GCA_027059605.1 Ghiorsea sp.
CAAAATGCAACCAAATCACCCGATGGTAATGCCGCTGCACTTACACTGTGCGTAGAGCCCTGCCCTGCATTGGGTATCAATGTTTCATGATAAAATGGCGTTTGTGTTTGCTCACTAAAAATGGGTGACCAAACAATAGATGACCAAGGTTTTTGTGTTGACACATGTTGCCAAGCCCCAAAAGCAGCAATCAACCAAAAAGTGAAGAAAACGAGTTTCGCCACTTTCCTTGAGCGAATATTACGAAACATGCACTACGTGTTTAATGATGTTGAAAGTAATAAATGGCATAAAAGATAGATAAACCTACAACCGTTCCAAACCAATGTTTGGGTTCTTTATGCCCCAGCATCAATGCAAATGAATAAGCTTTTTTTGCTCTATCTTTCCATGGTGTTAAGCGTGGGATAAACAAGGGTACATGTTTCGACCATTCAGCATATGCCTCGCCAAACAAATCAACCATACGTTCAGCTTCAATCTTAATCACCACAATATAAATCCAAACAAACAAAACCGCTGCGACCAACGCAGGTACAAGCTGGTTTGCCATCACACAAAAACCAATAAACATCATTGTATTAAACACATATAAAGGATTTCTTGTAAAAGCATAGGGGCCAGTAGTCGCTAATGCCGCATCTTTATCAATATAACCCAGTGCCCAAGTGCGCCCCATTTCGCCAAGAATCACAATGATAGAACCAAGGCATAAAGAATCTAGCGTTGGCTGGGCAAAGAAGATAACAATAAGTGCTGCAATGCCCGTAAGACGCGGTCTATGATGATAAAAGAAATCATCATAAGGGCTTAATGGTTTGTTTTTATTTTCTGTCATGTTTTTGAATACTCCGTTAGGCGCACAACAATACGTCCAATCTTAATTTTTGCAGTAATTTTTAATGGAATGCGCCTAGCATCATTGGTCAGCCAAATTTTAATCACACCCACGCTGGTAAAAACACCTTCAGTCTTCAACTCTGGTTGAATCACCAAGCAGTCCACACGCTTGCCATGTAGCCCTACAATTTTTTGATGTTTCAAAAGTCTCACAACCACATCATATTTTTTTTCTGAATCAAATACTGGAATAGAAATCGGTTTATCTTTAGTGGGCGGATAAAGGCGGGTTAAATAAAACGCATCCAGCACACTCAAGTGTCCTGCTTTCACATCAAATGTAAGCTTCTTCTCATTATTTTGGTATTTAACCTTGTTTTCTTGCCACAAATATTCAATGCGTTTTTTGGTATGCTTTCCTTTTTCTAATTGGTCTGTCCAAAATAAGGTGCTTTGCATTTTATCACCCAAACAAATGCCCTCGGATACCAAAGTATCCCGCACTTTTTTAAACATATCAAAGAAGCCATTGGTTCGCGCAAAGTTATGTACTTGATACCCATTATCCCCTTGTTGGGTTATGTTAACTTCCGCAGTGCCAGCATTAATAAACTCCCAGCCCACATCATATTTGTAATGTTCACCAACAAAAGGGAAACAATCAGAAGCCGCCGCCCATGTTGGTGTAGAAAGTAATAAAACAATAAAAAACGTACCATACCGACTTAATTTAGACATAAAAGGCTCACTTTTTCTCTAATTTATGCGCAATATTCATTAAATTACATGTGAGAATTATCACTAGCTAAGCTCACTTTTTCTCTAATTTATGCGCAATATTCATTACACATTGTACAATTGCCTTGGCTTGAATCATATCCATGCAAATAAAGTTATCACAGGTCTTTTGAATACAAGGTCCACAATCAGGGTTGGATTCCACATGATAATCAAGCTCACCATGCGGTGCATTGCGTTCTCTTGGTGTTGGTCCCCAAAAACTAATGGTTGGCGTACCCAAAGCTGCTGTCAAATGCAAAATTCCAGTATCTGCTGCAATCACAGCAAAACTTTGCTGAAAAAAAGTGCATAATTCAGGTGTGGATAAACGTTTGGGCAACACATAACCCAAACCATGTTCATTCAATTGTTTGGCTTTGGCTTCTTCTTTGGCGTTTCCCCAACAAAATACAATGGCATAACCCTTTTCCTTTAAGCTTTGCCCAACTTGCAACCATGTTTGGTCAGGTAATTCTTTGGTAGCAAAAGAGCCACCCAAATTAAATACCACCCAAGGTTTAAGTGTTTGTAAACCTTCAGGCAGTTCAGCATCAAAGCTTTTATGAATCTGTGGCGGTGTATAAGCAATGGCTTGCCCAGCCTGTTCTTCCGATAGCCAAGGGCTTTGAGCTACCCTCCTCACCTGTTGCACGATATTCATTTCATCAGGATGCGCTGGCGTAGAAGTTTCAAACCATGAAGCAGGTTTCTCACGGATGACCTTAGCATCAAAGCCGTAAACCTTAGAAGTAATCAATCGTGCCAACACAGATGATTTGATTAAGCCCTGAAAATCTAAAGCCAAATCAAACTTCTCTGCTCTTAACTTTTTCACAACTCGGCGAATCTCGCGCAACGGGTGTTCGCCTTTGAGCGCAATTTGATGCACTTGAACTTGCTGCGGCAACACTTCCGTAACAAAAGTAAAGCGGCTATCCACCAACCAATGCACCTCATCAACTTCAGGGCGGGCAAGCACATCGTCCAGCGCAGGAAGTGCATGAATAATATCGCCAAAGGCAGATAATTTTACGATTAAAACTTTCACAAAGCCAAGCATACGAACAGGATGATGAAATAACCATGATTTTTTAATACTGTATGATTGCCTTGAAATAGTTATGCTTGCGCCTTACATACAACTCATCGTATTTTAGAAACCAATTCAAGGGGCATCATCATGGCAGGCTGTGGAACAAAACAAGTGGATGAAAGTGCAAAAAAAGCCATCCCCGGCATCAAAAATATTATTGCTGTAGCATCAGGAAAAGGTGGTGTTGGTAAATCCACCACGGCTGTAAACTTAGCTGTAGCGATTGCGCAAGAAGGTAAAAAAGTTGGGCTTTTGGATGCTGATATTTATGGTCCTTCCATGCCAAACATGCTTGGGCTTAAAGGGCAAAAACCTATGGTGGACACAGGTGGGCAAGTTATCTTTCCGCTTGAAAACTATGGCGTAAAAATGATGTCTATTGGTTTATTGGTTCCTGATGAACAAGCCATGATTTGGCGCGGCCCTATGGTTGCAAGCGCACTGGGTCAGTTGCTTAACGGCGTGGCTTGGGGCGAGCTTGACGTGCTCATTATCGATATGCCACCAGGCACAGGCGATGCTCAACTTACATTATCACAAACCGTACCTGTTACTGGTGCTGTAGTAGTTACAACGCCGCAAGATATTGCTTTGATTGATTGCGAAAAAGGTATTCGTATGTTTGATAAAGTGCATATCCCTACACTTGGTATTGTTGAAAATATGAGCGTATTTGTATGCCCACACTGCAATGAAGAATCGCATATTTTTGCTCAAGGTGGTGCAGAGCGATTAAGTAAAGAATTTAAGACCGATATTATTGCTCAAGTTCCGCTGAATATGGCAATTCGCGAAAATGGCGATGCAGGTACACCCATTGTTGCCGCAAACCCAGAGTCCAAAGAAGCCGAAATCTATAAAAACATGGCAAAAACCGTGATGGACAAAGTGAACACCTTAAATAAGCGTAAAATCACCATTCCTGTAATGGCAGGTTAAGTGCAAAACTCCCCTGCTTATGCTCCAAATATCATAGCAAAGAATCCAAGAGTATATTAGGGAGTGTATAGGAAATATGAAAGTTACAAGTATTGACCATGTCGTCTTGACCGTTACAAATATTGAAGAAACAGTGCAGTTCTATAAGTCTGTTCTTGGTATGGCTGCAGAAACATTTGGCGAAGGTCGAGTTGCATTAAAGTTTGGAAATCAAAAAATCAATCTTCATAAAAAAGGTTGCGAGTTGGAGCCCAAAGCAAACAAACCATCCCCTGGTTCTGAAGACTTATGTTTTATCACAGAAACAAAACTAAAAGAAGCAATGAAACATGTGAAAAATCAGGGTGTAAATATCCTAGAAGGTCCAGTAACAAGAACAGGAGCAACGGGTTCAATGATTTCTTTCTATTTCAGAGACCCTGATGGAAATTTAATTGAAGTAGCAAACTATGGGCAAACATAACAAACCGCTTAACTTTGAGCATAGAAAGGAAAATAAATACAGGTGCTGTCCCAGATAACTAGGCATTATTCTTTGTAACCCATTGTTTTAACATGGATAATTGTTGTTTTGGATTAGAGTAGTTAAAACGCCACTCACATTCCTTCAAAAAGTAGTAAAAGTGTTGCTTTGGAATGCCATTGAATTTACGCATATGCCGCTTGGCTTGATTCCAGAAATTCTCAATTCCATTGATATGATTATGCTTGTGCGCAAACAGTTTGGAGTGGTTAATTCTGTAGTGCTTAAACTCGGAAATATCTAACACGTTATAACCCCTCCAACAGTCTGTATAGACAATACTATCAGGTTTCACTTTCTTTTGAATAATCGGCATCAAAGTGGATGATTTTGCATCAGGTATAACCTTGGTATAAACCTTGCCACCCCTTTTAATGTAAACCAAAAACAGGGACTTTATCTGCTGCACCTCTGCCGCGCTTTCCTTTTCTGTGCCCGCCAAAGTAACTCTCATCAACTTCGATTTCACCACTCAAAAACTCACGAGCTTCTTCCTCAAGATGAATACTGATAATCACTCGTAAACGGTGGTAATAATATGCTGCTGTTTTCCTATTTACACCAACTAGTTCAGCAGCACATCTTGCCGTACTGCCTGATACAAAATGTTCTATCAGTTTCATCTGCTTATATTGGCTTAATCGACTCTTCCTCATACTGCCCCTCAT
>JALSZC010000036.1 GCA_027059605.1 Ghiorsea sp.
GAAATCCAGCCTTTCTTATGTTTGAAATTTAACCTAAAACAACTCAATCTGCACGGGTGTTGGCTCTGTTTTTTTGCGCCTTTTGCCATAAAATACCTCCATTCTGCCAAATTGCTTGTCCGTAATCTGCATCAAACGCACCTCACCATCGGGCGGTAGTGCTCGCTTAATACGCTCAAAATGTACCGTAGCATTTTCCTCACTAGCACAATGCCTAATATACACTGAATATTGCATCATACCAAACCCATCTTTAAGCAAGGCTTTGCGAAATTGCGCATAATGTTTGCGTGCCATTTTGGTATCTGTTGGAAGGTCAAACATGGCAATAATCCACACCGAACGAAACCCTCCAAAAATCATCGCATTAAGGCGTAGGGATAATCAGCACTTGATCTTCCCCTGCCAAGCTACGATATAAATTTGCCGACAAAAAATGCAGCGCATTCATCAAAGGTCGCTTTTCGCCCGCAAGGAATACATTTTGAGAAAGTACGCCAAGCAATGCTTTTTTAACCTCTGGCGTAATGTTGATCTCGCCTTGCTGCCAATATTGAAACACATGATAATCCATTAAGGGGCGAAAAGGCTCCATCATATCATCTGCCAGTGGGTAGGCATTGTAACGGTTATGATGATGCAGACCAAAGGATGGGTGCAGTCCACCACCACAAAGTGCCCTAGCCAATGCCGCCCGCAAAACAGTGTATCCATAATTCAGCATGCCATTGGGCGGCAGACCATCCCGTTTACGGCGGAAGTCATTGCCCAATAAATGCTTCCAATATCTAGCTGCTGCTTGAGCCTCGTGGTTTTCTGAATCCCCAGATTTCACCTTATTCGCCAACCCACGAAGCCCATCACCCCCTTTTTTTTCGCATGCATCCAAGCACCATGCCTGATGCATGATTTTGGCTTGCACAAGCTGCTTCCATAGCCGCTTTTTCACAGGCACTTTGGCGGCAACTTGCACCCGATATTTCTCTGATTGTACAGAGTGAGTATCCAATGGCAAAAGCAAGCCATTGGGGTGATGATTTTTACCGCAAATCACTACAGCTACGTTATTTGCCAACAACTCGTTCAAAGCTGCATGGCTATAGGTGCATCCTGGATGATCCACCATCAGCACGCCTATATCCTCAATAGGCACCGAGCCAATCACTTCCCCTTCTCGCTTGAGCACAAGCTGCATATCTTTTACCGAGATATAAGCAGGCGCGGTGGATATTTCGATAATGCGCTTAATCATCTAGGAATTTACCAATTACATTTATTCTACGTGGTCTAATCTTAAATTTCTTAACAAGATTACTAATTGAGTCAGATATTTTTCCCTCACTTCCAACTGCAACAATATGTGGGATCAAAGTAGGTCTAGGTTGTTTGCCTTGACTCAGCTGCCCTAGTGATTTTACATAATAAAATTCCTTGTGATCATCAATTGTCAATTCAACAATACTTTTCCTATGAATAGCCATCAAAAATTCATACGAGTCCTCTAAATGCTTGTTGATAATAGGTTCGAGAGAGACACCTCTTGCCCTAGCACTCTTTGTACCTGTCATTGCCCTACGATGCGCCTCCATCATAGTAACAAAACGCCCCTCCACTTTACCTGTATCTATTTTCCTAAACAACTCTATATGATGAATGTTCCCATAGGAATACCATTTAAATATTTTTCCCGACTTATCTCTCTTGCCAAATTTCTCCTTTTCAAGTTTTTGCTTTGTTTTTATTGCTCTAGATTGATAAATACGAATTCGTTTAATAGGTGTTTTTCCATCTTTATGAAACACAGGGTGGTCATCGGAAAAGGCTTCCCTGACTCTATATTCAAACTTTTCTAAATGTTTTTCCAGAATATCCTTAACCGCTGAATCTACCACAGCATTCAGTTTCTTTATTAGGTGTGCTTTTGTCCTTTTCTTGGCATCAGGGTCATCAAAATATTCTAAAAGAGTTTTTCGATATACCGTTCCTTCACCTTCAATAAATCCTGCTCCTGTGTCTTCATGAAGTTCACTACTTATCTTTTTCTCTGCTGCATGAGATACAATCATATTTTCTAATGCTGTATGCAAATCATTGCGAAGGTTCTGCCAAGGTGGGTCAATATGAATATCTTTGGGCGTAAAGCCTTGCTTTTCCTTTTCTAAGTCTTTTGCCATCCGCGCCAATGCCATATAAAAGCTACGGTCAATGCATGCAGTGACTACTGCATCAATCGTATGGTGGCGATGATCCACCCTATCTTTATTTTTTTTATCTTGACCAATCAGGCTATTCAACCCCCATTGGTGACGCAGCCAGCCAGTCATAACTCCCTTGGTAACGCTAATATCCGCCCCCAACGACTTAAGGTACCCCAAAGCTACTTTGGATATATAGCGCGTATCATTGAGCTGGCTACTAATAAAGTCGCGCTTCTGCACATCTGCGGCAGTCATGTAAAAGCGATTTTTCTTGGATTTAAGGCTTTTATCCCAACTTGTAAGGCGACCTGTAATTTGTTGCCACCTATCTTCATCGGATCCAAAAGCATCAATTGGCGTACGCTGCCCTTTTCGTCGGTTTTCCTTTGTTCGACAAATCACTTTATTCATATAGGAGTCATCCAGTGATTGGCTGTATGGAAGAATATGATCAATTTCAATATCAGCACTAAAGAGCTCTGCCAATGAAATCTTTCTGCCACTGATATCATAGGCACACATTTCTTCCTGATCTTTCCATAATCGATATTTTAATTTATCTGCATGGCTTGGATATTTCGATAAGTGAAGATGTGGGTACTCTTTACCCGCTTGCTGGTACTTTTCTGATGCTTCCTTATTCACCTCGGTGTTTTTCCGCTGCCTAGCAGTGAAATCTTTATAGCGTTTGGTGTTCATTTCCAAATCGCGTGCCATTTCAATACGAATTTTGTCTGGCTTTCCATATTCAGCAATAAGCGCATTGATGACTCGGCGCAATTCATACAAACCTTTACTGACAATGGGATTGGGTATTTCAGGAGGAAGTCCTAATTTATCAACAGTACCGCCCTGTTCTTGTTCGTAGCTATAACCAGCACTCACCCGTGCATCTGAATAGATTTGTCCCTGCTCCAAATAAGGAAGCATCTTGCGAATTGCTTTTAACGAAAGGCTTCCATACCCAGGCTCAAACTCCAGTAGGCATAAATTTACCGCTGTTTTAACATCAAAGCCCCAATGCCCCCCCATAAGCCGTTTTTTAAGAGCCGCTTTTTTTTGAAAGCTTAACAAATCTTCAAGCAGTGCTAGCTGACTATCTGCACTCATACCATCCCATTGTGGAAGCACAGCTCTAATTTCACAGGCAGTGATATTTCCCTTGAGCTTTTTATTAGCATCTTCAAGGTTAAATTCAGCAGATTTATCGAGCTTTAGCTCTCTACGTATTGCAGGAAAGATTATATCCGCTTTGTTTTCAAACATATCTTTTAACTTTTCTTTTTGTTCGCCTGATAAGGCAACCCACGCTTCATCAAATCTATCAAAGTATTGTAGATTATTGATGTCTTGTAGATACCGAAAGCGTTGGTATTCCAGACGAGCAACCCTCGCTCTTTTACTTTTAGGTTCCAGTGAACATTTACCTACACGGTCTTCTTTAAGTTTTAATGGTCGCTGGTAAAAAATAATGTTGTCAATCTGCTCTCTTACTTCATCCGTAAGGGTGTCATGGTGTTTCTTCTGTTCTTCCCAAATCATTTCAAGCTCATCACGATACATTTGGCGGTCTGTGCGTAAATGCCCACCAGAACGATTGCGATTTCGTTTGTAATCGCCATGTCTTAAAGTTGCTAAATACTCTCCCAAAGTGCGGCAACTGACAGCGCCTATTTTCTGCCGAAGTTGACTAATATCCTTTTTAAAAGCTGTTTCTTCTTTTGCTTTTTCCGTGGCATCGCTTTGATTACCTTCCTCATCTAGTTCATTCAACACGGATAAAACATCAGGATCATCTATCATATCACTTAACAACGTTTTTCGATTACTTAAAAAGCCTCTGCGCTGAACAAGGTGTAGAAATACACGCCCAAGTTCAAAAGGTTCAAGCGGTTCATCCAACGCTTTAGCTCTTAAATCGTAAGGGCTTCCCAATGTGTTCAATATTTTTTCGGGTTGCGCATGACCTTTGAGTGCTTCTGGAAGAAGTTTCAGTGAAACTAAGTAATTGAGCATACGCTGTTTACGCCGTGCTCTGCGTTGAATTACCCTACGAGCCAACCTTGCATTACGACGTTTTACATTTTTAGGTGTTGGTGTTTTTTCTTCTACAGCCTTGGTGAAAATACGACTTCCCAAATCAATGATTCTTGAAGGTTTATCACCTACTTCTTCAAGAAGTGCCCAGCCGATTGAATTTGAACCTAAATCTAAACCAAGAATTGTTGCCATATTTCTCTCCTACAGAAAAAACTTGCAGAGAGCTTAGCAAAAGAACTATAGTTTCGCCATTGTATCTAACGGATGCCTCAAAGTCTTTTCATACCAATGAAATTATTTTTTCGTAGGCAATGCTTTCAAGCAACCACAGCCCTCGCATTCGGGGGCTTTTTTATGTTTAGTCATTTGTTTTTTTATAGTTTAGGTTGCTTCATCCAAGGATAGCGAAGCTCTAAATCAGCATCATTACGAATGCACTGTAAACCCATGAGTTGCTTTTCATTGATAGCAATGGGTGCTTTGAGGTTGGCGGTAACCCAAGTTTTATCGGCGAAGGGGTTAAGCACGAGCATCCACATGATATGGTCGCCTTGATCAAGTTTAAGGCAGGTGCGCTGTTCTTTGCTTAATGCTGGCGGTTCAC
>JALSZC010000037.1 GCA_027059605.1 Ghiorsea sp.
TGTCCACTGTATTAATAAAGTATCCTAATATTGATTTAGCAATCAATAAAGTTGGTATTTTTGCAAAGTTGGTCAAGTTGACACAGGAACTGCATGATGGAGAACGCATTGAAATATATCGTGCTTTGCCACGTAAACCACGAAGTGCACATGCGGCTGATGATAAGAAGGAACGTATTCGTGCCAAGAAAGAGCGTAAGAAAACAGGGGCAGAATAAGTCGTGAAAAGCCCTGTTTTGTGGGGTGTAAATATATACCTCCTCATGTTGAGGGTTTACCACCATGATTAAAGTTATAGCAGCGGATGATCATTGTATTTTCTTGGAAGGGGTGAAGAGTTTATTCTTATCCTCACCATCTATTTCTTTGTTTGAGATATGTAGTGATGGTGAGGAGCTGTTAGCTCTTATTTTGAAGCACCAACCAGATATTGCGCTTGTTGACATTTCTATGCCTGGCCCTGGCATAGAAAATATTGTTGAACGTATAAGTGGTTTAGATATAAACACAAGGCTTATTGCCTTAACAATGCATTTGGAGGCAGGGCGCGCCTCAAGGTTGTTTGCACTTGGGTTAAGTGGTTATGTATTAAAAGATGATGCATTTGAGCAGCTTACGATGGCAATTCAAGCTGTTGCTAGTGGTGATGAATATATTTCACCACGTATAGTCAGTGCAATGAATAGCGCAAGTGATAGGGATGTTTCTTTAACAGCTAGAGAGATGGAGGTAATCAAGTATCTGTCGGATGGGATGACCAATAAAACCATTGCTCAGCATATGGGGATAAGTGAGCGAACAGTACGTTTTCACATTTCTAATTGCTGTTTGAAACTGGATGCGAATCGTAGGTCTGGGGTTGTTGCAAAAGCATTACAGATGAACCTTATTTGTTAGTTTAGTGGTATTTTAATATAAAACTGGGTGCCATTTCCTTGTATGCTTTTTATATTTATATGGGCATCTAAGATTGCGGCACGCTCTGATAGGCTAATAAAGCCAAACCCATGTTCATTATTACAAGGTGTTTTCTTATGGGTATTAAATCCTTTGCCATTGTCAGTAATGTTGAGGTGAACATTGTGCTTGTCTTGTCTTAAGTTGATTGAGATTTCGGTTGCTTTTCCATGTTGGATGCTATTGCGAATAACTTCTTGGAATATCCTAAAAACATGTACTGCTTTATTAGAACTTAAATCAATTGTTTCAATATCGGTGGTAACTATGACCTTATATGTACTTTCTATTCGTTTGCTTTCATCATTGATAGCAGCAGATATGGATTTATCGCTGATTTGGACAGGAGCAAGGCCATGAATAATTCTGCGCAGCTCTTCCACTGAAGCATTAACACCTCCTGTAATATGACTTAAATATTCTTGTTTTTGTTCTTGTTTCGCAAGTTGACTGTGTAGCTTAATCGAAGCAAGGTGCTGCCCCATACCATCATGTAAGTCGCGGGCGATAGAACTTCGGACTAGTTCATTAACATTTACCACTTTAAGTAGTAGTTTTTTATAGTTTACTTGTAAGATAGAAATTTGCTGGAAGTAGGCAAAGAGCAAAGCATAACTATAGATAAGACTGCCGAGTTGAATATTTCGGTGACCTAAGAATATATCTGGTAGCCACTGTGTACGAATGAATATTAGGTAGAAAATTAGTGCAACAAGCTGTGCTATGGCTCCAGGTCGTTTAAGTATAATACCTTTATAAGCACAAAAAAAGGCATAGATAAAAAAACAGGTAATGAGCAAGCTTAATGCGTACCATGCGATAGTTTTTATATGGTCGGGTATGGCGGGAATAAGTAAGGTGATAACTATACATAACCAAACCATGGTAATAGTGGCAATTAAATGCCGTGAAATATTACGATATTGTGCCCAGAAATACATAGCCATGGAAATAGGGGTGCCTACTAAGGCAATAAATAACAGTAAATTTAAATGAATATCAATATTACTCAGATAGAGCAAGTCATGTCCAGTAGCACCAATGAACATAAAAAGGCTGGTGACAATAAGCCATTTAAATTCACGTGTATTGGTAAGGGTGTAGCGAAGTAAGAAGAAAATAATAAATAAGTCAATAAGGCTGAGTGTTAAAAATAAAGTGTCTATAGAACTAGTAACAATGATGGACTTTTGCTGCTTATCTATTAACTTTTCTAAGTCACCATAATATACATCGCCATCAATAATACCTGCGCCACCTGGGAACATGGCTCCCCAAGCGCTTCCAAATCCAATGCTGGTTTTAATAGCCAAGACATTGTTTTTATTTTTGAGAAGGCCTTTGGGGATAGGATAAAGCCGAACTAATCCTTGCGGGTTTGTGTAGGTGAACTGCCAAGGTTTCTCAAAGTGACCCAATCCTCCAATCTTTTTTCCGTTTAGCCAAGTTTCATCGGCATGGCGAATATATTCAATGAGTAATGCCTGAGCAGTATTGTTTCTTATGTCAGCATTAAAATGGACGCGATACCAACCTTTGGTTTTTTTGCCATGCTGCTGTGGTAAAATACTAGGCACTTTAATATTTTTCCAATTCGTGTCGTTAAAACTTGGGGATGCCCAGAGGAGGTTATCACCAAGCTGAAATTTCCATTGCTCACCAAGAAGGCTGACTTCTTGTGCAGAGGCAGGTGAGCTCAAAAAAAGAAGCATCAACAGAGCAGATGTTATGATAGGTAAGCAAAAACGCATACAAAAGCCTAGCAATATTTAACTTTTTTGCCTACCTGTCGTTTACGACAGCTTACGCATTCAAAATGCGCCTTCTACAATGGACTCATAATACAAACAACACAAAGGGGGATGGTATGAAGGTAAAAGTTGAATTGAAGAAGTATTGGGTGATAAAGCTTGTGCTGTTGGCGAGTATCTTACACGTCAATAGTATAGAGCTTGAGGCACTTGAATTGAACCCTTACATTCAGTTTGCACCCAGTGCTTATATTCTTGACTTGGAATATGCAAAAAATGATTTTTTAGTCGGCTTGGCATCAGAAAAAAGTCAGACAACAATGGGTGGTGCATTTGTTGGACTAGGAGCTCAACTTCATCAAAATTTTGCCATTGAACTTCGGCTGGGTGGAAGTGTTAGCAAATCAGGAACGATTGGAGCCAGTTCATATAATTCGCAAGTTAAGCTTCCCATGGCAAGCGTATTTCTTAAACCAGAAATACCTTTTGAAGACTGGAGTGTTTATGGCTTACTTGGTGCGACAGCTGTTCCTAAGTATCAGAGCGTAGCAGATTCACTGAGTTTAACCGTGGCAAGTCAATCTACAGCATTGAGTTATGGGGTAGGTGCAAGTTATCGCATCAATGATTCGTTAAATCTAGGGCTAGAATGGGTTGGCTATCATCAGCAGAAAGAAGTGGCAACAGCTTCTAACTTCCAAATAACGGAGAGTTTGAAGGCACGTTTGTCGGGCATTAGTTTGGCATTGAATTATCGATTTGGAGTAGGAGGGGATGAGCAGCAAGCGGTTGAGGTGTATATACCTACACCAGTCCAAGAATCTGTGCCCCCCGTGTTAACTTGCAAGCCTTGCGTGTGCAAGTGTGAACCCAAGCAAGATGCTTTTTTAACTGCGCGTTCATTTGTTTTGGAAGGCGTTCAATTTGAACATGACTCATCCGTACTTCTCCCGACTTCAAGTGAAATACTTGATGAGGTTGTTGGGAAACTAAAGTCGTTCCCTGATGTGCACGTGAAAATTTCAGGTTTTACCAACTCATTGGGTAGCGATGAGTATAATTTATGGTTGTCTAAGCGCCGAGCTAAGTCTGTGGTAAATTACTTGGTGAACCACGGCATCTCTCCATCGCGTTTAAGTAGCGAAGGTTATGGTGAAAGCCATCCCATTGCAGATAATCAAACAAAAGAAGGCAGAAGTAAAAATAGGCGCGTTGAGCTTACTGTTTTACGTTAAATGGGTTTCTATATAATGACTGTATATAGATTTAAAGGAGAAAAAATCATGAAGAAAATTATTGTTTGCATAGCAGTTGCACTATTTTTTACAGCCTGTGGAGGTAATACTCCATCAAGTAGTGCCCTCATATCGAATACGGCAACAACCCCAACCTTAGTTGATAACATGCAAGGCGGGCAGACTGACTTGACTGGAATATGGTCATTGGGTTGCAAACTAGGTGCGCCTGATGAGTTAGAAACACATACATATACTGGAGCACAATTTATAGCCCTACAAGTAGGTTATGCAACCAGTGATGGCACATGTGGTGGCACTCCTTTTGAATTGGGGAAATTAACTGCGGACTATGCAGTAAGTACAAGTGTGACAGCCTCAGGTGGGTGGGATCAAACCGTTACACCTTTAGCTCAGGATGGTGTAGCAAGGCTACCCAATTTCCCTACCCTAGCTCATCTAACTGTTTCCAACCAAGTTGGCACAGGAACTTTAGCAAACCCAAACCCCTCGCCTGATATTTACTGGGCAATAGATGCATCTGTACCCAATGCACCTGTATACTACTATGTTATCACTGATAATTTGGGCAATCTCACTGCAGGTGCAGGATCTTTCTTTACGAAACAGTAAATCTGGAGAAATTCACCTTTCGTTCTTGAAGGGTGAGTTTCGTAATGTTGATAGGTCTGCTATTTGCCGCATTGCAAATGAGAGCGAGGAAAAGTTAAATTATTATCTAACATTTAACATATATACATGGATAATGCCAAAGAGCATGGAAGTTAAAGCGCCTGCAGATCTTTTATCACCTACCTGTCGTTTACGACAGCTTACGCAT
>JALSZC010000038.1 GCA_027059605.1 Ghiorsea sp.
GCAGGGAACTATCAGTTGGATAAGCTCATGTTAAACTTACCTGCTATTGGGGATGTACTTCGTAAAGGTGCTGTTGCACGTTTTACGCGTACCTTCTCAACCTTAAGTGCTGCAGGTGTACCTATTCTTGAAGCTATGGATACCGTAGCTGAAACATCAGGCAATGCAGTGATTGAAGAAGTCGTTATCAATGCTAAAGACTCTATCAGTCAAGGGCAATCCTTGAGCCAACCACTTGAAGAAAGTGGCATTTTTCCCATCATGGTAACACAAATGATTGGCATTGGTGAACAAACGGGTGCTATGGAAGAAATGTTGGGTAAAATCGCTGATTTTTATGAAGAAGAAGTTGATACAGCCGTTGATAATATGACAGCACTTATGGAACCTGCCATCATGGCATTCTTAGGTGTTGTCATTGGTGGTCTTGTGATTGCCATGTATCTACCTATCTTCATGATGGCTTCGGTGGTATAATATCATCTCCCTTCTACCATGTCCGTAACCACCGACTCTGTTTTTCAAGGATATTATGAAAAAAAACGTATAAATCGGCTGTTTATAGCCCGAAATATAGGCTCTGTTGTACTCCTTGCTGCTTTCTCTTGGTTTACCAAGGGTACACAGCCTAATCCTCATATCACATTACTCACCATTTTTTTTATATGGTTCTTCCTTATGGTTGCCCAGTGGGTGCTGCTGCAACAACTCAAACCTATTGTTTGGAGCCTCCTTTTCCAACTATGTTCTGATTTAATTATTATTGGTTTATTGATATTTATCAGTGGTGGTATTGCCAGCCCTTTAGTCTTCCTTTTGGGTGTGATTATTATCATTGCTGGAGCTCAAGCACGTGTATTGCTTGTACTTGCCACTGCTGTGTTGGCTGCCATAACTTACCTTATTGCTATTTATAGTTATGCTGCATTACAACATGTAGCCATTACCGATGAGCACACCTTAAAAATTCTACTGCAAACATCTCTGTTTTTCCTTGCTGGCGGTATTATGGCATTGATTGCCCAGCGGCACTCAAGTTTGCAACAAGCAGAACATAGTGCAACCAAGGCTCATAAAAAACTACAAGCCTTAAACAAACAAATCTTATACACCATGCAAGAAGGTATGGTTATTTTAGATGATAAATTCTACATTCATGACTTTAATCCAGCAGCGCAAACCTTATTAAACCTGCAGCCAAACTGCAGAGGAAAAGCTTTACACAACATCCTTAAAACATCTTCAGATATGTTGCACCATATCATGGAAAGTGATTGTCAAAGCTTTAAGTCAGAACAACAAGTTGGTAATGAACATCTTCTGTTCAACCTCGTACATATTCGTGACGAGCAAAATATGTGGTTAATGACCATCGTGAACATAACAGAAACTCGCAACTTAGAACAAAAACTGGCAGAACAAGATAAACTGGCATCTTTAGGACAAATGGCATCCATGCTTGCTCATGAAATTCGTAACCCTATGCAAAGTATTGCACAAGCCGTTGAACTTATGGGTTTGCAACAACCCAACAACAACCTAGAACGTATTGTAACGGATGAAATATCTCGCTTAAACCGTTTAGTTTCAGATATGCTGAACTATGCAAGCCCCCTACAACCTCATATTCAGCATGTATCTATTTTAGAACTTCTACAAACCTCGGTTGCACATATTGATTTAAACAACCAATACCAAATCCAAATCAACTGCCCTGATATTCACATAAACATTGACCCAGACCATTTCCGACTTGTTGCAGACAACCTCATTCGAAACGCCGTACATGCTAGCCCTGAACCAGCATCGATTATACTTACATTCAAACAGTACAAACATACATGGATTTTTAGTGTACGTGACCATGGTAAAGGCATTCACGGCATCATGCGCAAAAAACTCTTTGAGCCCTTTCAAACCACCCGAAGACAAGGTACTGGCCTAGGTTTAGCAACTGTATGGCAAGTTTGCCAAGTCAACCATTGGAATATCACCTTAGATGAAGAAGTTCACGATGGCTGCTGCTTTGTGATAACATCCCAGCCTCAAAGCTCGCTACAAGGAGATGATAAGGAATAACATGGCTAATATATTACTCCTTGATGATGAAGCAAATGTGCGTGAAGTATTAACGCTATCCTTAAGCTCATTTGGGCATGATGTCACAAGCATTGCTACACCTGATGAAGCAAAACAAATGTTAGAGCAGCAAACTTTTGATGTTGTCATCACTGACTTACGCATGGATGGTGAAGACAAAGGTTTGGATATAGTGCGACAAAGCAAAGCCGTGCAACCTGATGCCATTGTTTTATTGCTTACTGCCTATGCCAGTGCCGAAACTGCTGTTGAAGCTATGCGTAATGGTGCATTTGACTACATCACCAAGCCTGTATCACGAACAGAACTGGGCGATATTATCGAACGAGCCTTGGCGGCTAAAGAAGTCTCTCCTAACCAACATAATATCGAAGAAAGCTCACCATCACTTAAAACAAAAGGCTCTTTGCTTGGTGATTCCCATGTGATTCAACGTGTACGAGACCGTATACAACGTGCAGCAAAACGTGATTTCACAGTACTTATCACAGGTGAATCTGGCACAGGTAAAGAATTGGCAGCTAGGCTTGTTCATGAGCAATCACCTCGCAGTCAAGGGCCCTTTGTCCCCGTACATTGTGGTGCCATTCCTGAAAACCTATTTGAATCGGAACTTTTTGGTTATGTGAAAGGTGCATTTACTGGCGCTGATTCGGATAAAATTGGGTTAATTGAAAGTGCTAATGGTGGAACGCTTTTTCTTGATGAAATTGGTGAAATGCCTTTACTTATCCAAGTGAAACTACTTCGCGTTCTACAGGATATGCGTGTGCGCCGCGTAGGTAGCGAACATGAAACCCAAGTGGATGTACGTATTGTTGCCGCCACCAACCGCGACCTTGAAGCCGAGGTTCAAACAGGCAACTTCCGTGAAGATTTATTTTATCGTTTGAATGTTATTCCTGTGCACATACCTAGCTTACGTCAGCGCAGAGAAGATATTCCTGCCTTGGTGCATGCTTTGATGCAACGCCACGGAGGCAGCAATATATCCATCTCTGATGCCTGTATGCAAAAACTAAGTGGTTTACCCCTTGCTGGTAATGTTCGCGAACTAGAAAACACCCTACAACGCTTATTAGCATTATCCGATGGTGATACTTTAGATATACAGCTCATTGATGAACTACAAAGCCCCAGCCCATCACCATCTATTAACCTAAACTATTTGCAAGAACAAGGTATATCTTTAGACGACCAACTTGAACATATTGAAAAATCTTTGGTTGAAGAAGCACTATCCCAAACCAAAAATAACGCAACCCAAGCTGCTAAACTCTTAGGCATTAGCTTTCGCTCCATGCGTTATCGTATGCAGAAATTAGGATTAAAAGAGGAAAAATAATGGATATACACCTCTTCTCAACCCTTTCTTTTGCCATACTCGGCTTGTTGTTTGGCAGTTTTGCCAATGTTTGTGTGCATCGAATCCCACGCGGCGAATCCATTGTCAGCCCAGGCAGCCAATGCCCAAACTGTCATACGGCTATAGCATGGTATGACAATATTCCCGTACTCTCATGGTTATATTTGGGCAGAAAATGTAGGCATTGTTCTCATCCTATTGCATGGCGTTATCCCTTATTGGAGCTTACCATGGGGTTGATGTGGGCAAGTATCGTATGGTTCTATCCTGTGCAAAGCTACGACCCCATCTTTCTAGCCCAAGCCATATCCTTGGTTACCCTGCTTTGGATACTCACTCTTATTGATTTGGAAACTTTTCTTTTGCCCAACGCGCTGACCTTTCCCGGCATTGTGCTTGGGCTTGCTTTCGCTGCTTATTTTGGCTTCTTTCTTGATAGCCTTATCGGTGCTGTTGCGGGTTATGGTATATTCTGGTTAGTTGCCCGTTTATTTTTGATATTTACGGGCAAAGAAGGCATGGGGCAAGGTGACTTCAAATTGCTTGCTATGTTAGGTGCTTTTATGGGCTGGCAAGCATTACCCTTTATTATTCTTTTATCTTCGCTAACTGGTGCAATCATTGGTTCTATCACGCTTATATTGAGCAAAAAAGGTATGCGTGCTGAAATTCCTTATGGACCCTACCTTGCAGCCGCAGGTGTTATCTGGTTTTTTTGGTCAGCACCCATTCTTCATTGGTACCAAGGTATATTCATGTGAGTAACACCAAGTTTTATGGGCTAACAGGCGGCATAGGCAGCGGTAAATCCACAGTTGCAAAGATGTTTGCTGATTTGGGTGTTCCAACGCTAGATTTAGACAAGCTAGGGCATACAGCACTCACCCAAGATGAGGTCAAAGCCAAGCTTATTCAATCCTTTGGCACTAGTATTTTAGATGGTGGAAAAATTCATCGTGGCAAACTTGCCAAACTTGCTTTTGCCTCACCAGAAAACACACAAACCTTAAACCAAATTATGCATCCTGCTATTCAGCAACAAGAACAACTATGGCGTGAGAAGCAAACTGCGCCCTATACCATCATTGAAGCATCCGTCTTGATTGAATCAGGTGGTGTAAAGCGTATGCATGGCTTGATTGTGGTCATGTGTTCGCAAGCGATAAGAGAGCGGCGTTTAATCGCCCGTGGCACACACAATCAGGAACAAATACAAACCATTATGCAACGCCAGTGTAGCGATGCGGAACGTTTACAGCATGCAGATTATATTTTGGATAATGAATCAGACTTGCAACATCTGG
>JALSZC010000039.1 GCA_027059605.1 Ghiorsea sp.
CGCCCTTGTTTTACATCATCAAGCCCGTTGATCACATGTGTTACCATACGGTGATTCTCCATATCCTGTCGAATCAAGTCGCGGATATATTCACTCGGCGTGGCATACACATCCGCATCGCTCGCACGTGTATTGACATAGTTTCGTAATTCATCGGTCAACGATACATTTAAACTGCTGCTCATGGGATGCTCCTTCTTGTCACATTCATTCCAAGTAATACAATAAAGCTATTGTCAATATATGTCAATATTCGTTATCCACCCGAAAACGGCGGCATCAACGCCACTTCATCGCCATCTTGCACAATATAATCCATATCTTGAACCTGCTCTTGGTTTACCGCCACCAATAGCGGTTGCATATCTGCGCACCCAAGCTGTGCAATTAATTCCGCCAGAGAGAGGCCTGCCTGAGCATCAACACTGCGTTTACCAAGTTTATCTGCGACTGCGCCAAAAAAGAGAACTTTAATCATTTATTATTGTTGTCCGTGGACTACGCTTAAAAATTTCAGGGAACTCTTGTACCAGCCTTGTATTTGCTTCTTTTACCGTCTCACCTTCTTTAAAAAGTGAGCTGGATGGCAGTCCAAAGCAGTTCATCATTGATGTAAATAGAATAATAGCATTGACATAATCCAGCATGCCTCCTTCAAAATTCAAATCATCTTTATAAGGATAAAATAGGTTTATGTCTTTCCCTTCAGGGAAAATCCAGTCATCATGTAAAGGCAAAGGAACTCCACACTTTAGGATAAAATCAATAAACGACTTAAAATCAATAAATGGTATCGCTTTATTCATATTTTTGGATATCACCTTAATAAACAATTGTCCTTGAATTTCATCTTTTAGGAGTAAAGCACTATGAATAGTTAGTATATGTTGAAATAACATAACCAGTTGATTTAGATCGATTATTTTACCCTGATTTAACCCACTTGTATCAAGAAGGTTTAAAAAATGTCCTCCCCACTCATATCCTTCAAGGAAACTTTTGTTAGTGACATAGTTCTTATTACATAGGTTACACATATTTAAGGGAATGGATACAACACTTGTTCCATTAGCAAAATATTGCCACGTTAAAAGGTCACTATTCACATCGTTACCCTTTGTACACCTAGCAATAAACCTATTCGACCCAGAATAGAAATTATCAAATACGAAAGGTGTTGATTTTATTACCTCATTGAACACATCAAAACTCATCGAGGAACTATGGCCTCTAGTTCCTAATGGGTCTGTCATCAAAAACAAGTGTAGAATTGGAGATTCAGCGCTACTTTGAAGAGGGGCTGTATTTAAAAACTCTTTCAGCTTTTCATAATTACTTCTCTTTTGTTCCCACATAGCATCTAATCTAGACCTATCTTTTTCTACCATAGGTTCTGAAGAATCACTGATTCTCCTATACACCCTGCCTGACCCATGAATGTGAGGAAGGCTATTACTTTGAGGGATATAAATGACTAGAACTGCTTTATTATCAGGAAGCCCAATCTCATCGCAGCCTCCATAAATAATTTTTGTCTCAAAAAAGACTTCTGGGTTTGAGTAATAAACAATAGCTTCTCTTACATGTACTTCAGCTTCCTCAGGATTATCTATTCCACAAAACTCTCCTGCTTCTCGACTATCAGATTCTTTTTCTTTCACTCCATAAAATAGCCACCCACCCAAAGTGTTTGCAAAAGATGTTATTGATTTTGCAATTTTATCATTCTTAGGAAGGCTGCCTTTATATTCAATATACCAACCTTCAGGAACATCTTTTAAAACTGCTAAGTCTTTAGCCTCTAACTTAGATATTGGCTTTTTGAATGGGTTATAGTTACTCATGATTTGTTACTAACTTTCCACCTACAGCTTTCAACATAATACAGTCGTTTTCAACTGAAATATCGACAACATCACTTATCTCACATTGCTTAAGCACATCTTCAGGTAACACAACAAATTTTTCGTCATCTTGTTCAATCACTTCAACTTGCATAACTACCTCTAAAATTCATCCTCAAACATTAGCCCTCTATCTTCATCAGGTTTTTTGCGGATTTCTTCTGCTGTTGGTAAGTCTTTCCATGCACCAGCTAAGTCCTTGAATGACTGCGCCCGCGCTTCCCCTTTCAAGCTTTGTTCTTGTTCTGTTCCTGTTTCATCCATAAGCTAATTCTCCAAAACCTAAGGCTTAAAGGTTTTAAGCTCTAATGCAGTTAGAAAGCGATAGTGCTTGGCATTACCTGAAAGCAAGCATAAACCATGCTCCATCGCTGTGGCTGCAATCAGGGCATCTGCCATCAGCATTTGATGGCTTAACCGCCATTCTTCCATTAAAAATAACGCTCTTTGACTAATCGCTTCGCTTATAGCGTAACGCTTAAAATCATAAGCATCTAAAAAACGGCGTAAGGCAATTTGCTCCGTTTTGTTTCGCAAGCCTTGCACCAATTCCATTTGTGTCACAATAGAAATCGCTGGCTTTTCAATACCCCGAATGACTGTTCTAGCCTTTACATTACCTCGCATGTACCAAATGAGCACATCCGTATCAATCAAACACATTAAAACTGGCGACCTTGCCGCATATCACGGACATAATCCGAAGCATCCTGTTCATAATCCGACCAAATACCGAAAAAATCATCTTGTTCAGGTTTGCTTGCAGGCTCAATACTGCTCAGCCTAGCCACAGGTTTACCACGCATACTAATATCCACTGCCTGCCCTTGTGACGCGGCATTGAGATAATCACTTAAATGTTGGCGTAATTCTTTGGCATTTATTTGCATACGTCACCTCTAGTTTAACTTCAGAGTTAAACTTAAGCGGTTTAAACCCTAAAATCAAGTGGTTTCTATCTACCGCTTAAAGTCTCCCGACTTACCACCTGTCTTTTCTTCGAGTTGGATGTTGTTCAAACGCATACCTTTATCCACGGCTTTGCACATATCATAGATGGTGAGAAGGGCAGTGCTTACTGCCGTTAAAGCTTCCATTTCCACGCCTGTTTTACCTTTGCATTTCACCGACACTTCAACTTTTAAGCCGCAGGCTTCTGTGAGTTCTGAAAATGACACATCAATGCCCGACAACATCAAAGGATGGCACATGGGAATCAAATCAGGTGTTTTTTTCGCCCCCATAATCGCTGCCACATCGGCAATGGCGAGCACATCACCTTTTTTGAGTTTGCCTTGTTGGATATGCTGCAACGTGTTTTCTAGCATATGAATTTCACCGCTGGCCATGGCAATACGCGTGGTGATTTTTTTATCCGACACATCCACCATGCGCCCGCGCCCTGCTTTATCGAAATGCGTTAAGTCACTCATGATTCACCTTCTTCTCTTTTGGATTCCCGCCTTCGCGGGAATGACGATTTATAGACACCATCAATTTTCCTTCACGCATACGCCAATGCTGCTGCGCCAACATCTTGGCATCTTCTGTATCATGGCTGACCATGAGCATGGGAATATTCAGTGTTTGTTGTAACGCTTTTAATGCTTCACGTAGTCGCAATCGAATATCGGGGGCCTGGGCTGAAAAGGGTTCGTCCAAGAGCAATAATGTAGGTTTGATATACCATGCCCTTGCCAGTGATACCCGCTGCGCTTCACCAGTGGAAAGCATGGCTGGTTTTCGTTTGAGTAGCGGGCTTACTTCCAAAGCTTCACACACTTGGTTGAACCAAGCTGCATCAGCATTGTTCACACCCAATGTAATATTGGCTTCTGCATTCAACCACGGCAAAAGCACGCCATCACTCCACACAAAACCAATGTTTCGCTGCTCGGTGGGTTTTACAAATCCAGCCACGCTATCCAGCCAAACATCACCAGCTATCTGTAACTGACCTTGGCAATCTTCCAAGCCTGCAAGACAACGCAACAGAGTAGTTTTACCTGCACCATTCTCGCCCGAAACAACAATGATTTCGTTGGAAAATTCAGCTTGAGCGTCTAAATCCAAACAGCCCAGCATGGTTGTGATGCGAATACGATTCATGAGCCAACCACCAAGGGTTTACGATTGATACTATACACCACAGATAACATCACGAATGACGCGGCTAACAATATCAAAGCAAGTTGCGCTGCCTCCTGTTGCTGCTGCATTTCCACCAGTTCAAACAAGGCAATGCTTGCCACTTTGGTCTCACCAGGAATTGAACCGCCCACCATCAGCACCACGCCAAATTCACCCATGGTATGGGCAAAGGAAAGGGCTGCGGCAACAAACACACCACCCTTGGATGCGGGTAAAATAATATGACGCAGCATTGGTTTGATACTCATGCCCCGTGTTTTACCAAGCTCCAACCACGATTGCGGCACAGCGCGAAAGGCTTGTTGCATGGGTTGTACGGCAAAGGGCAGTGAATATAAAAGCGATGCCAACACCATGCCTGAGAATGAAAATGCAAGCGAGCTATCAAACACATGCGCCCACATTTGACCCAGCGCAGAATCAGGCGCAATCAACAGCAACACATAATAACCCAATACCGTAGGCGGCAACACCAAGGGTAAAGCCACAACCACTTCCAAAGTTGTTTGCCCCTTAAATGACTTAAATGCCAACACATACGCCAAAGGCAAAGCTATCAGCAATAAAAGCAGCGTGGTGGTGAGTGCGAGTTGTAAGGATATGATTAAAGCATCAAACATAACTATTACTGGATTCCCGCCTTCGCGGGAATGACGTTTGTTTGCAGTGTTGTATAAAATCCTTTGGCTATAACTGT
>JALSZC010000040.1 GCA_027059605.1 Ghiorsea sp.
GCTGGTGAGAGTGTGGGTTGTAACACAAACAATGCTCAACATGCACGCCTCTCATGTTTGCGCCTTTGCTGTGGGTGGTTCTGAATGAAATCCTTGAGCCGTTGGCTAGCCTCATGCTCATTGAGGCGCTACCAAACACCTGCGTCTTGGGAATTTCGCCCAGCGAAGCCATGAGCAGACGGCATATTTTTCTGTTGTCTTCGTTGTCATGCGAGGCAACAAGAATGGACGTTGGCTTTTCAAGATAACCAAGGATTTGACGCACAACTGCTTCATGGTCGCCTTGGTGTAAATCATCGTTAATTAAGCTCTTCATTAACTGGCTCATAATACTTCAAACACATGAAGTACAAATGTGCCCTCCAAAAGAAGAACCGTGCCGATGAAGTGAAGATTATGCTCGGCTATCTCTTGACCCGTCATTGCTACAATGAATTTTCGTTTGACCGACCGTGGCGCATTATCATCCAAAAGAATCCACAGGTAAACCTCACCGTCTTGCGTGTCCGCGCTTAATACTTCCGCGCCAACTGGCAGCTCAATGTCTGCTTTTTTATCAACTTTGTATTTCCATATTTTCATTTGTCGCTGCCTCCATGTTGCATACGAATGGCCGCTGGATTGCGCACAATATCCAAAATCGTGACGGCAAACGCACCGGGGCCTTTCTTTCGCGCCCGCACATATTTGCCGCGTGGGGTGGCGATAAGCTGCTGTTGCTTGAGCGGCGTGTAGGCGTGTCGCCAATACATCTGCCGCACCGAACCCTGAAAGCCCGTGAGCCGCTGCATCTCTTCAGGGGTGAAATGCCCGCGCACAGCAATGCGTTCACCAGTCTTAATCAGAAACTCACCATCATTCGCGCTCATGCTTCACCTCACGCTCTAATTGGCTATGCAATTTATGCCTTAGCTCACATGTGTTATTGCTTAGTACAATCATCTCGTGAAGACATTTCCAATGGGCGACATCACGAGCATTGCACTTTATCTGTTGGCTCCACATGTGTTCTGAAATGAATCGCCCTGAGGCACTCATAACAAAATTAACAGACAACATCAGCAGCAGATAAAACACTGCCAAGCTACATTCACCATACGCCACATACAATGTGCCTGTGAACCACAAAATGATAACTGCCAAATACAAACTTTTCCAAAAGCCAATCATCTTAATCACACTCACTTTTCACCTCTTTGAGAATCATTTCTAAACCAACTAGCATGGATACATCTAGTACGAAAACAATTAAAATGCGGTCTGTAGAATCCATGTCTAGAATTAGCAAAATAAATAAAAAAACTAGGTTTATCGGCAGAAACAACATCGCTCGCCCAATAAAATGCTTATTCATACTTCCTCCAAGGGCGGGTAGCCCATTTTTTTGCGATAATACCAATCCACGGGCAGTTTTTTCGCATTCGTAACTTGTTTCCAAATCTTAGCAGCAGATTCGGTAAAGTTGGTTTGCATGGTGGCAATATGCAGTGACTTGCTAAGCTTGCTGATGCTTGTGGTGGCTTGTACCTGTTGCAGATTACACTGGTGCGCTGTAGCCAAGGCGTTGGTGCAGACTGCGGCTCTGATTCGCAACCACTTAACCGCCCGCGCTTTGTATCGCTTGCCAAGCTTTTTCCTTAATCTTTTTTTGTGCATGGGTTAGCCTTCTTCCTTGGGGATGCCGCAAGCATCCATAACTTCTATGGCGTAGTTTAAAAAATCAAAATCATCGCCACCAAGACACCCTGCATCTGCTTTGTAATGCTTTTCAGCCATTTCTAATAGCCTGCCTTTACTGATTCTTCTCACGGTTGATGGGTGGGTGTAGAGCGGCATCATACTGTCTGTATTCACGATTGCGGCATAATACGCCACACAACTTCCAGTACGCCGAAAGCTATTGCTTTTCTCAACATACGCATAAGGCTCTTGGCTTGGTTGCTCAATATCGCCAGCCTTGCAGTTGGGGCATTTGCCGCAAGCGTCTATGTAACCTGCGCCGTATGATGATACGCTGTATTTATCTCCACATGCACATTCAACATACTTTTCTGCCTCTTGCCTTGCATCAATCATGTTTCACCTCTCTTTTTTCGATTACTTTTCCATCTTCAACTTCAATCACCAAGCTGCAACCAAGCTGGTCACGAAACAGGCGGTAGGTTTCACCCTGCATAAATTCGGCAAGGGCAGGCGCATCACGCTGAATCGCTGCCCACGCCTTTTTCTTTTGCTCTGGCGGCAATTTGCCAAGCACCACCTTCATTACACTTCGACAAAACAACTAGGCGATACATTCCTAGCATCTATGTCTCCAAAGATTGGATTCATTTGCACCTCCGCCATGATTTCAGGAAGCGCATCAAGCAAGCCTCTGAGCATAATCTCCCGCTTCAAACCCACTAGCGCATCATCAAGTCGGGCATCCAATTCAGTCTGCACTTGCTCTAGCTCCCTGTGCGCTTTGGCTAACCAATGCTCGTTGGGATAGGCTTCGTTCAATCCGCCCACACTGCAATCATCAAGCTCCACAAGAACGGTGTGCGGAGCCATCTTCAGAGAAACAATAGGCTGCTCCCCTGCATTCATTTGAATTGTTGCTGCTGTCACATACTCGGAAACATCTACATCACCAACAAATACTGAACCAACACTGTTCCCATCGGTTGTTATCCTGACTTGACTATCCATCATACACCTCGTTATTCATCCTTTTTCACAACCTCTGCATCAACCACCTCAGCATCGCTGAATTGCGGCAAGCCTTGCGATGGATGGAGCAAGCGCCCGATGTTGCGGCTGAACTCAGCGGCGGTTTGCTGCGCCCCTTCATCTGTCGCCACCTTGGCTTTGGATTGCGGTGTGGCTAAAAATTCGGGCAGGCTGATGCCCTGATTGGCTATCATCTTGGTCATCAGCGCAATCATTGGGTTTTCGCTATCTTTTGAGCCGACCACCTCACCATCTGCGCCGATGATGTCTTGGCTGATGCGGACACCGTTGGCTTGAATATCGGCAAAAAGCTGCTGAATCACCGCCACATTCATGCCCATGAGCATGGCGGCAATATCGCCAAGCTTTTCAGGATTGCCTTGCTGGGCTGCTACAATGGCTTCTGTGGTCTCCTCGATGATTTGCCAATCCGCCACATCCAAGCATTTGCCACCAGGCTTGGTTTTGCCTTCGCGAACAAACACGCATTCAAACTTGGGGCATGTGCTGCGGCAGGGCTTGCCGACCACGGATGCGCGAACGGAACGCGCTGTGCTGCCGTCTTTCCAGCCATTCATGGCTGAAATGGCTTTGCCTTTTTCGGTTTTTGGGCCTGTTTTGTTTTTGTTGGCTTTTTTAGCTGCATCGCGGCGCTGCTTAAGCTGGGCGGCGGACAAGGGTTTCTTTCTTCGCTTGATCATCAATCAACCTCTCTCGTGTTGGGGTCTAACTGCACAATTTGCAGCACACGCCTTGGGCTGATGCCATATTGCGCCGCAAGGTCGCTGGTGTTGCCATGCGTCCATCTTTCGCGGATGTCAGCATCTCGAATGTCCCTTTGCAGGCGCTCAAAGAAGTTTTGCGTTGAAGGGATGTATGTTTCGCACCCCGTAGTGCCTCCTAGAATCTCCAACACGGCGGTTAAAGCCTCTACGCCTATCCTTTGCCCTATCAAGACCAGTTCGTTGCCCTTATCGGACGAATTTAGAAGTCTCTGCTTTTGCTCAATCGTCATACTCATGGCTCAACCCCTAGTTCTTGCCATTTTGATTGGGGAATACGCGCCTTTTGCAGGTGGCGCTCTGATATGGCGATGTAGCCATTGGTGGTTTCAATGTTGGAATGACCCATCAACATGGCGATTTCGTTAATTGGGATGTGGGCATCGTATAAATCGGTGGCGTAAGTGCTGCGAAGCTTGTGCAAAAACGCTGAATCGCCCAGCCCCTCACGCTTGGCAACACGCTTGATGACATTGTGCAGCGAACCATTACCAAGCTTGCCGCCGCTTTTCGTGTGCGCATTGCCGTGCAGGCTGATAAACAGGCTTTGCTCATTGGGCTGGGCATACTTATGCCGCGCAATAAGCCAAGCTTTAAGCATGGGCACGACTGGACCATCAAAGGGGATGATGCGGTGCTTCGCCCCTTTGCCGATGATGTGGACGCGTCCTGTTCTCCTGCCAAGGGTTAGCCTGTCTAGGGTGATGTTTGCCATTTCCTCGCGGCGAACGCCCGTGGCATAGAAGAACACCAAGATGCAGCGGTCGCGCAAACTGGTCACACTGTTTGATTCTGCTTCTGTAAACAACGCCCTTAATTCGGCAATACTGAATTTTTGCGCGGATTTTTTGCTGAATTTAGGCGTAGGAACGCCATCGCAAGGATTTGCAGCTAGTTCGCCTCGCTCCACAAGGAATTTGCAGACGCTGCGCAAGCCTGAAAGGCGGCTGGCGCGTGTGGCGTTGGAGCGATTGTTAGCGTGTAACACTAGGTGCTTCATCCATGCTTTCACTGCGTCACTGTCCACAGCAAGCCCTTCTTTAGCCACAAATGCAAAGAATAGCTTTGCCATGCGGCAATATTTTTCGGCGGTGTTTTTGCTCTTGCCGCAAACGATGACGTGGTGGTCTGTGTATGCGCTTTCGTGCGCTGCTGTCCAAATGAGCTGGCTCATGATGCTGTGCCCCAAATTGAAATCTGAAAATACGCCCATTTTTTTGGAGCCACATAGTGTGGGGGGGTGGGT
>JALSZC010000041.1 GCA_027059605.1 Ghiorsea sp.
CAGCCTATGATACATAGACCAACAGCTTTTATCCGCTTTTTGCGCACAATACGCAATAAGACGGACTATTGTTCCACCTATGTATGATAAATATGAGGACTTTCATTCCTGCGAATGGGATTGTTATAAGCTCGGGGCTAGTTTATGGAAATAGTTCAACTCTTAGTGTCGGATATTGGAAAGGTATATCAAAAGTCAGAAATGACTGAACCAGTTAGGCAAGCTTATGAAGCATATGTGGAAACACATTTGAAATGGTTATCAGAATGGTGTGTAAATGCAGATCATTTAAAAAATAATATTCATCATCTATACCTGCTTGTTGATGATAAAATCATAGGGTTTCGGTACTTTTACTTTCCTTCTAAAGGAAACTATTGTGAGTTACTCGCAGTTTTCATTGATCCTAATTATCGAAAAAGAGGGTTTGCATCAAAAGTTATTGAACAATCAATTGATTTCTCGAATAAAAAAGGAATTTCCAAGTTTGTGGTCAGAATATCGATTGATAATAAGCCTTACAAGGAAGGTTTATTATCGTTTTATGATAAGTTATGTGGAAAGAGGTGCCCTCCTAACCAATTTACAATCTATTCTTCCAAGGGAAAAAGAGAGTATGGCTTATAACAAAAGCATCGAGAGGGACATCGCTTCGCTCTGCCCCTCATGCAAGTCGTTATACATACCAAACACATAGGGGAAAATAATGGCAAAATTAATTGGAGGCGTTATTGCTATACCTGTGATAGCAACAGTATTAAGTTTAATTGTAAATATAATTCTTGCTGCTTTATTAGCACTCACATATTCGACATTAACAAAAGAAAACTTAGTAGCTGAAATAACATTTGATAAAATAGCCAACCAAGAAAAACTATATACAGCTCATGTTTTATCTCCATCTGGAAGCAAGATCGGCAACTATCTGATATATGGTGACCAATGGCGAATGGATGCTGCTTTTATTAAAATGGAATATTGGGCTAATATTTTAGGTGTTGATTCAAAGTATGCCTTAAACAGAATTGAAGGAAGATATAAGAATATTCAAGATGAAAACACAAAAGAGCATAAGTCTTATCAGTTAGAAGGACATACTATAATTGATTCTTTTAGCTTTTTTGTGGATACAACATATGGCAGCTCTGTTTATCAAGATATAAAGCTTGGAGTAAAATACAAGGTATTACATAGCCCTACAGGTCTTTTAGTCAGAGATGAAGTTGTCATCCCTGAAAAAAGTTATTGGGATAAGACAAAAGATGCTTTGGGTCTTTAATTTGTATAACCAGTCAAATCGAGTCGGACGGCGTTCCGCCGCCGCTCATTTGGGTCGTTAGCTGCTCATGATCATGACTACTCTACATAATTGAATACAATTCATACGAGAACTAAGTGTAGTTGGGGTCAGGTCTTGTTTCGTGCAACCCCATCACCAAGGCTTAGAAGGTAAACCTGAAGCTGTCCACATTTGCTGCCACCAAGCGTAATATAGTTCATAATCCCCGCGCTCGGCTAGTGATGTGGCCGAAAAGACAGTTCCTGACCAAAGCCATGCGGTAATCAATGCAAAAAAGACGGTGACTGGCCCCATATCGCGGCGGGCAGCCCAGAATGTGAGGATAAGCAGTGGCCAAACAAGCATAGCCGATACCCCCGCGTCACCCCAACGCCCAAGCCAAGCATGGCCAGCCCCAGGTATCATTGCTGCCAACAAACCTGGCATAATAGACTCTTCAACCGTAGGTATAGGATGCTGCTGCAACCAACTTTGCATCAACATATCATATTGATTGTTCTGCTTGGGCATCAACGTATTGTATGTACTATTTACCTTTGCATCATATCTTAGCTTTAATAAACGCTTGGCAATATCAAAGCGTTGCGTCCACGCATCAGGCTGCCCTGCTTGTAGTATCGCACCGTTCAGCACTGCAATGGCTTGTTTATCTTGGCCTTGCTGCGCCAACTTCATGGATTCTTGCCATACTTGTTCGGGTGTTGCATGGGCTACTATTGGTGAACAGAAAAGTAATAAACCCAAGATAAATTTTAACATATCACACCTCTTAATGCACAAGCTGATTCATCTCTACAATCGGCAATAAAATTGCCATCGCCAATGTGCCTACACCCACCGCCATACCCATCACCAACATAGGCTCCATAATCGTGAGCAGACGTTTTATATTGCGTGATGATTCTTTGTCGTAATTATCAGCCACTCGAATCAACATTTTATCCAACGTACCTGATTGTTCACCCACTGCAATCATACGCAATGCAAGCAAGGGTACAAAACCACCTGTTTTCAAACCATCTGCCAAAGATGAACCTTCGCGCAACATATCCCTAGCCTGACCAACTGCTTCACGCATGGGTAATAATGTGATGGATTGCTGGGCAATCTTCATCGCTGCTAAGGCTGGCACACCACCTTCAAGCAACATGCCCAAAGTACGTGCATATCGAGATGTATTGGTTTTGAGGAACAAGGATGATAAAGCTGGTATTTTGAGCAATAATTCATCACGTTTATATCGCATTGCCTCTTTTTTCATTGCCATGATATAAGTAAATACCGATGCGCTGAATAAAAGAATGAGTAATAAACCATTATTGCGAAGAAATTCAGATGTCGCAATCACAAATACCGTTAATGCGGGCAAATCACCACCTGCCCTTTCAAACACCGTCACAATTTGCGGCACCACCACTGCCAAAAGAAACAACATCACAATCACACCAAATGCTAGGATAATCACAGGGTATAAAGTGGCCGATAAAAGCTCTTGGCTTAACGCCTGCCTACGCTCCAATAATTCTGCCAAACGTGTGGACACTGCATCCAACTGCCCTGTTTCTTCACCTGCATCCACCATATTACAAATCACATCATCAAAATGATGTGTGCGTAATGCTTCTGCCAATGATTTTCCTTCCAACACCTGTTGCCTTACTGATGCAATCACCGCCTGCGAGCGTGCTGTTTCCATACCCTCGGCAATGGATGACAATGCTTCCACCAAAGGCATACCTGAATCAATCAACGTAGATAATTGCTGCAAAAAGTTCACGGTTTCGGCTGGTTTAAGTTTGGCTGCGGCTTTACCATTGGCTGCTTGCTTTTGCGCTTGTTCCACACTTTCAAGCTTGCGCACCATCAAACCTTGCGCACGCAAGTTTTTCCTAGCAGCTCGCTCGGACTCTGCGTCTATTTGCCCTTTTTTACGCTTACCCCCAGCATCCAAAGCATCATAGGCAAAGATTGCCATATTTAATCCACCACCACATCAGCACGAGTCGCCATCAATACTTCATCAAACGTGGTAATACCTGCTGCAATATGTCGCGCCCCATCTTGGCGCAACGAAATTGCTCCTTCTTTGGCTGCAATTCGGCGTAAAGCGGGCAGCCCTTTTCCATCATGGATGGCATTGCGAAGGTTTTGCGTAATCGGAATCAACTCATAAATGGCTACACGCCCAATATATCCAGTATTCAAGCATTCATCACAACCCTTGGCATCATAAACAACTGTTACATCTTTCATCTCATCAGCCAAAACATCCAAGGTCTGCCATTCGTCATCAACAATATCACGTGGTGTTTTGCAATGTTCGCATAACCTACGCACCAAGCGTTGGGCTTGCGCCATTACTAAGGATGATGCCACCAAATAAGGCTCTAAACCCATATCTTGCAGCCGCACCACAGCCGACAAAGCATCATTAGTATGCAAAGTAGCAAATACCATGTGTCCTGTTAAAGATGCTTGAATGGCGATTTCAGCCGTTTCCAAATCACGAATCTCACCAATCATCACAATATCAGGGTCTTGGCGAAGAATAGAGCGCAAACCCGCTGAGAATGTCACCCCAATCTTGGGCTGTACTTGCATTTGACCCACGCCTTCGAGCTGATATTCAATCGGGTCTTCAATGGTCATCACATTGCGGTTTTTTCTGTCCACTTCCATCAAAGATGCGTACAACGTCGTTGATTTACCCGAGCCTGTAGGCCCAGTCACCAAAATAATGCCGTGTGGTTCTTTAATCACCTTGCTCATCATGGCATGTTGGGTTTTACTCATACCCAAATCATTTAAAGTGAGCAGCTTTTGGCTTCTATCGAGCAAACGCATCACCACACGTTCACCATGTGCAGTTGGCAACACAGAAACACGCACATCCACTTCACGACCTGCAACCTTAACCCGAAAACGCCCATCTTGCGGATGCCGTTTTTCAGCAATATCCAAACCTGCCATCACCTTGATACGACTTGCCATGGCTGCTTGCACTCGCTTGGGTGGTGAAACAATACTATGCAATACCCCATCAATACGAAAACGCACCAAAACATTATTTTCAAACGGTTCAATATGAATATCCGATGCACGGTCTTTCAAAGCTTGGGATAAAAGTGTATTCACCAAACGAATGACGGGGGCATCATCTTCAGACTCTAAAAGGTCACCAATTTCTTCAATTTCCTTGGCAAGCCCCACCTCTTCATCTTCGAGGTTTTCTAACATTTGTTCAGCCGAAGCACTTGCCATATCAAAGGCTTGGTTGAGCGCCATCAAAATAGCATCTTTGGGTACAAGTACAGGCTGCACTTCTGCGCCAAACTCACGCCTACAATCATCCAGCAATTCCCACGGCCAAGATGCTGTATGCTCTGCCTCTTCAGCAACTGCCACAGGGTTAGGCATTTCGGATGTTGGTTGAAGTGGAAGAACCATAGCTGCACGCAACACTGGCAATGGAAAATGCATCAATCGCGCTTCATCCACCTGCTCACTATTGATTCGATTCAAATGCTGCATCGTTTATTCTTGTGTTTCTGCTTTAGGCTTAGACGTTTCTGCAGGCAAACCTTCTTCTAAATGTAAACCTGATGCAGGTTTTAAATTTTTTGGCATTTGATTGTTTTCAAGTGGAAAAATAATAGATCCACCCTCGATAGGCTTCTCATATAACGATTTAATATTATTGTATTTTCCATTGGTTATTTCCTGAATATCATTAGCGTCTTTAATAATATGCGGTCGCAAGAAAATCATCAAATTGGTTTTTTTACGACTATTCTCCGTAAACTTAAAGGCTTCACCCAACACTGGCATTGAGCCCAAACAAGGTACCCGTTGTATTGATACATTCACATCATCACGCATCAAACCACCCAATACAATCATGCCACCATCATTCGCCAAAACCACAGTTTTCACTGAACGTTTATTGGTAATCAAATCCGCACCTTGCACACCTGGATTCAAATCAATACTTGAAATCTCTTGAAACAATTCCAAACGTACCGTATCTCCCGCAGAAATCTGTGGTTTTACACGTAGTGTTAAACCAATATCTTTACGTTCAATGGTTTGGAAAGGGTTAGCCGTACCGCCTTGTGTGGAGTTTTGACCTGTTAGAAAAGGAACATTTTGACCCACAATGATTTCAGCTTCTTCATTATCCATCGTCAACAAATTGGGGGTAGATAATACATTGGTATCAGACTTTGTTGAAAGCGCACGTGCCAGTGAACCCAAACTTAAAAAATCCACACCACCAAAACTTACCGTACCCTTGGTCACGCCAACAGCCAGACCTGAACCTGTTGAAAATGGATTGGCAGCAACCGAATTGATATTGGTACCAGCCGCATTGGAAAATGTTGTACCACCAAATGTTGATGTTCCAGACCCAGTAAAATCATTAGCACTACGCCATTCTACACCAAATTGCTCCCCAGTACCTGCTGAAACTTCAACAATCAAAGCTTCAACCAACACTTGCAAACGGTGAATGTCCAACTTATCAATAATACCATTCATCGCATTCATATCGCTAGGATCAGCCGTAATCAAAAGCGCGTTGGTGGCTGGATCTGCTACAATTTTGACATCACCTGTAAACAACACCTTTTGTGTGGGTGCTGCTTTTGCACTGGCAGCTCCCCCTCCCACAAGGTCGGTCAATACTTTGGCAACATCAATAGCATTAGCATGTTGCAAATAACGTACCTGCAAACGTCCTGAATCAGGTTTAGGTTTAATGTCTAACTTATGAATCACTTCCGCCAATTCATTAATCATTTGCGGTGCAGCAACCACAATCAAAATGTTCCCTGGCTGGTGCGACAAAGCCTTGATGGCATTGGGGCTATTCGGCCCTGCTTTGGCATATAAACCTGACAATGTTTTGGCTAATTTATCTGCTGAAGCATGTTTTAAGGGGAAAATTTGTACCCCAACTGCATCTTGTCGGTCAACCAACTTCAAAATATTTTGAATTCTACGAATATTGCTCGCCGAATCAGTTAACAACAACATATTCCCACGTGGATAAGCCACCAAATGACTATTGGGCGAAATTAAGGGGCGAAGCAGTGCGACCAGTTGTTGCGCATCGGCATATTTAAGGGGTAAAACTTGGGTCATTACCGCATCATTGCGCGGTGCTCTGCCCGATTCGCGCACAGTCACTGCTTTTTGCTTACTTTCAGCACGTGGCACAATTTTAGTCACTGAGCCACTATCTACCGCTGCAAAACCGTTTACCTCTAAAACAGATAAAAACACATCATAAGCTTCATCTTCTGAAATAGGCGTAGGTGAAACAATGGTTACATTGCCCTTAACCCGATTATCAACCAGAAAATTTTTATTGGAAAAACCTGACACAAACTCAATAAATGCTCGAATATCAGCATTTTTGAAGTTCATGGTTACACCTTCCGCATGGGTAAGTGTTCCCCCCACTGCCAAACTCATCACCAAAACAACCCACTTCAATTTTTGCAAAATTTGCATCTTCAACCTCTTACTGGATGGTATAGCTTAATTGCTGCAAGCTACCATTTCGCTCTATTTCAACATCAATAAACGTTGCGTTCTGTAATTCTCGGTACATGCGCATGGCTTGCTCGGCACCCGTCACTGATTCACCATTCACTTTTTTAATAATATCGCCATTGATCAAACCAATTTCTTCATATAACGAACCCTTAACAATATTACTAATCATAAAACCATCAGGTTTTTTATTGGTAAAATGGGGTGTTACACGCGCTTGGCTTAGCAATGTTGAAAAGTTACGCATTTGTTTTTGTAGTTTTTGTTTATCAAGACGACGATTGGTTAAAGGAAGCTTAGTACGTTGTTGAAAGCGTGGCGTTTGCACAGTATTGCTTGGTGCACTCACCAGTTGTTTGCCAGCTTGAAGCTCAATACGTTCCATCTTACCCCTGTTATCCACCACAATAGCTGCAGCCTCAACTTGTTTTAGCCTAACACCAGGCTGCACTTCTTCGTCCAAAAAAAACACCTGTTGTTTTTTACTTCCCGATACCATCACCATGGCAGCAGACTTCTTACCAGCAACAACAGTGCCCACTAACTTGATATTTAACTTACTAGCAACCACAGCAACAGATTTTTTAATCTTTTTCTCTTCCACCTGAGCCTGACCAAACAAGGGAACTTCTTGAAATAAAGTGTCCATGCTCGATATTGCTTTGGTCTTTTCTTGCAATATAGGTGATTGCTGATTGATGGGTTTGGGGTTATTCACCAATACACCTGAAACAAACCAAGCCATGAGTATAACCAAGCCATATTCAGCCCAACGTGGCAATAATGACATCACCATGCGTACAACAGCCCCATGGATGCCATTTGCCAACGGTTGTATGGCCAAAAACCATTATTCACAGTATTTTCACCACCAATATCTTGATATTCATAACGTAATGTAATATTTAATCCTGAAACACCGACTTCCGATTTGGGTAATGTCCAGCGAAAGTGAATGCCCGTACGATAACCATCTTTTTTACTAAAGGGAGCTGTAAACAAAGGGTTGGTTACCTTCATATCCAAGGCTAAGGCTGCATCAATACGTGTTTCAAATTGCCCCATATTTCCACCGACTGAAGTCAATGATAAACCTGCCCAATGACTAGTCACCACTTCATCAATAGGCTCACCTGCAACAGCAGTTACAACACCATTGACCACAAAATTTTCACGTGTTTGTGTTTGATCACGTTGCGCCAACCAAACACCAAACCTCGCACCCAACATTCGATATTGCATATCCAAGCGCACATCTTGTTGTTGCATACTTAAATCATTCACCTGACCATTGTTCCAAGCTTCAACAGCAGGTGAGCTGCTATCCATGAATGCAGCACTCATCGCAAAAAACCAATCTTTATCACGTTCTGAGCTTAGCCGAAGTTTAACCAATGCACCACTTCCATCTGCTTTACTGGGCAACTGGTTAAACGTAGTTACTTCCCTTCCTTCTTCTTGGTAACGCCACAAGACACGTTCGACTTGCGCATCAAATTCTATAGCCTGCGCAACCGAAAATGGTAATAAATAAGCCAATAATAAATATATGATTTTGTGTGCCCATGACATAGGGCGCATTCAAGCACCCTTCACATCATTTTACCACATTTTACATCTAGATATGGATTGTTAGCCCTTCTTTTGCTAGCTGTACATTAAAATCAATTTTCAGTGAAGACTGTGCTAATGCTTCTTTAAATACTTGTTCTAACATGTCATCCGACCTTGTAGGTTCATGATGTGTACAGTATAACTGCTTAGCTCCAACACGTTGAGCCATTGCTATGCATGTTTCATAAGTACCATGTCCCCACCCTTGTTTTTGCTCATATTCATCGGCTGTATATGAGGCATCAGCAATCAGCACGTCAACATTTTGCATGGCTGCATCCATGTCCTGTGTTTTTTGTTGAATCAAGCCTTCATAAACTTCCCAATCTTCTTCTCCTGGCTTGCACAAATTGTAGGGTGGCTCATGATCCCCTGTAAAAAACACAGACTTTCCTTGATATTCAACACGATAACCCAGATTTGTAACAGGGTGGTTCATCAATACACATGTAATTGTAACATCACCCACTTGTACCACCTCACCTGGTGACAGCGATTGATAATGCATATTGGCATTCAACTCAGCTTCACGAATAGGGAAATAGCTATATTGCAACTGCACATCATATAAATGTTCAACCCCTTGTTGCGTTACAGGATCTGAAGCCCCATACAAGTGAATATCATTGCCAGGTATAAAAATAGGCACAAAAAAGGGTAAGCCTTGAATATGGTCCCAATGCGAATGGGTAATAAAAATATGTATATGCCTAGGCAACTCAGGGAATAGGGTTTGTGAAAGCGGGAATATACCTGTACCACCATCAAGTATAATCAATTCATCACCTGCCCGAATTTCAATACATGTTGTATTGCCACCATAGCGAACAGTATTCGGACCTGGAGATGGAATAGAACCACGAACCCCCCAAAACTTTATCTGCATAACCACTCCTTGTTGCGTACAACTTTATAAACTGGCAAATGTTTCTGCCTCATCAATCATGGGCTGCAAATCACCCAAATTATCTAACAAATGCTCTATATCGCCATTAAAACGTTGAATCATTGCTGTTGAAAAAGTCTCAACCTGTGTGTTACCAGCATGTCCAATTTGTTTTAACTTGCATATTTGATTGGCAGCAAACACACAATCGCGCAGTACATTCGATGTTATGTCTGGTTGATGATGTTCTGCAATAGCATGCACCAACGCCTCAGGAAATTTCCATTGTTGCCCCAAAATTGCACCAGCCTGACTATGATTCGCCCCAAACAAACGCTGCTCAGCTTCAATCAATGAAATACCTTCCTCTTCCATCATTTGTTTGGCTTGCAAAAAGGTTTCGGGCATGGCTCGTACAAAAACAACTTTACCAAAGTCATGTAATAACCCCGCAACAAAAAAGTCAGTTGCATCAAACCCTTCTCTATTGATGAATGTTGATAGTTTTCTAGCAATCCCACCCGTAACCAAAGAATGTAGAAGAAAATCAGACATATCAAAATCAGCTTTATTGTGTGCAGGCAACATACCCACCGTTGCAATGCTAAGCGCAAGATTTTTTACAGTGTTAATACCAATATAAATCACAGCATGTTTCATTGATGTAATTTTTCGCGGCAAGCTATAAAAGGCAGAGTTGACCAGCTTTAACATTTTTGCCGTCATCACGGGGTCGTGCTCAATTGTTTCCACAATATCTTTTGGCGCACAGTTCATATCTGAGGCAAGCTCTAATACTCTGTGTACACTGCGAGGAAATGCAGGCATTGCCTCGACCATGCGCTGTATCTTTTCTTGTACTTCATTATCCACTGGGGTCATGATTTTCACCTTTCACACATTGCAGTTCACATACACTCCAATGGTGATAAGCAAGAACATCGCCACTTCTATCGTATATAAATCAGTGGTAATTACATCAAGTCTTGTGGATCCACATCAATTTTTCGGCGTACCCCTGAAGGAACACGTAACTTTTTAATCAGTGGCAGTAGCTGCCATGGCAAATGTTTCCTTGCCTCATCACGAATAATCAATTCAAAACGAAAACGTCCTGATAAGCGTTCCAAAGCACATGGCATAGGACCACTCACCTTCACTTCATCCCAGCTTTGCAATGCTTTTGCAAATTGATTGGCTGCCACAATCGCTTTTTCATGATAACCCGCAGAAAATACCACACGTACCCATCGGGCATAAGGCGGAAAATGTGTCAGTTGGCGAAGGATCAATTCTTCATCTAAAACTTCTTCTGCTTTGCTTTCATCCAACCTATCAAACCACGATGCATCAGGGCTCCATGTTTGCACCACCACTTTACCTGCTTGCTCACCGCGACCTGTACGTCCAAATACTTGTGTCATCTGTTGCCACCAACGCTCTGATGCCCGGAAATCAGGTAAATTCATACCCAAATCAGCATTAATCACACCAACCAAAGTCACATTCGGAAAATGATGCCCTTTGACCAACATTTGTGTACCCAACAAACAGTCAATATCACCTGCCTCAAACCCTGTTAATACCTGCGTCAAATCTTTGGGGCTACGAATCACATCCCTATCAAACCTTGCCAATCTTAAATCAGGCAAGGCGGCTAATAAATCATCCTCCAAACGCTCAGTACCTGAACCCAAAGGTAAATAAGCCTGCTCACCACATTGCTCACATGTTTGTTTCACCCGCTCTTTGTAATCACAAGTATGGCAGCGCAACACGCCTTCTTTACGATGCAAAGTTAAACGCAAACTACACAAACAACATTGTGGCACATAACCACAAGCCGTACATTGTAATGCTGGCGCATACCCTCTGCGATTAAGATACAACATTGCTTGTTCACCACGCGCAAAAGTTTCTTCAAGGCGTTGTAAAAGCTGTGACGATAATACTGATGTTGAGCCACGCATATCAATGATTTCAGGCTGAATTTGTGTGTGTTGATGCACACGTTCCGTCAAACGAAAGCATGCCATTTTGCCTTCTTTCACTTGTCGCCAACTTTCCAAGCTGGGTGTTGCAGAACCTAATACCATAGGAATCTTCAAGGCTTGTGCCAAGAGCAATGCCATGTCTCTTGCCGAATACATTACACCATCTTGTTGCTTAAATGATGTATCATGCTCCTCATCAATCACAATCATACCAAGGTTGTTTAAGGGCAAAAACAAAGCCGAGCGTGTACCCAAAAGAACTTGCGTATTCTCTAAGCCATGTCGCACAGCAATTTTCTCACGTGATGTTAATCCTGAATGCCAAATTGAAACATGTTCAAACCGTTCAGATAGCCGCTGTTTCCACATCGGTGTCAAACCAATTTCAGGCACCAATATCAACACCTGTTTACCTTGTGCGACCAACTTTTCAGCAGCTTGCAGATAAACTTCAGTTTTTCCTGAACCTGTTCGACCAAACAATAACGCTGGATAAAACTGTTTGTTTTCACAAAGTGTATCCACAGGTTGCTGTTGCGATACGCGTAGTTGTAACCGCGTTTTTACACGCGTTGTATCATCGGCTGTTTTCTCCCACACTTCTTCAAGTGCCCCTGCTTGCACAGCCTGAAGCACCCGCCATTGCAAAGCACGTACTGCGCAGTGTTTAGCTATGGTTGCCAATGAAATTGTCCGTTTACTGGTAAATGCCAAAGCTAAATCATCATCAATATGCAATAATAACTCACGATTTAAACACTTAAAACGCCGCTGCTTGTCCAATGCTGCCCACGCTAAAGCTAACTCATACATTTCCCCAGTAGTACGCAAGTAGTAATGACTTGCCCGCTCTAACCAACCCCAATAATCATAGCTATATAAACTTTTATTATCTAAACGGTCTAAAACTTGTTTTAAACCAGACGTTTTGTCTTGTTCAGCCGCTGATGTCATCACTTGCTCAACAACAGCAACCCGTTTGCTATGTCCAAAAGGCACAACAATGCGAATACCAACTTGCGGTTTACCTAAATCATCAGACCAAACATAATCAAAGCTTTGCCATAATGGTGCAAACACTGTTGCCCGAATATAGGTGTAGGCTTTCTCCTGTTGTAACATGGTTACAACAATCGTTTGTCAGGGGTAAACTCAGGTACAAGCTGCTGCAATAATTGAATCAAGGCTGGTACATCCCGATGAGAACAAGCCTCACGAATTTCTACTAAACGTTGCTGTACCTCATCCCAATCTACTTCACGGACATCGGACAACATAATTTTTGCATGTGTTGTTCCTTGTAGTGATTCGGCTTCGTGAAACAACTCTTCAAACAACTTCTCACCTGGTCGCAAACCCGTATAAATAATATCAATATCCTTATTGGGTACCAAACCTGCCAAACGAATCATTTGCTCAGCCATATCTTTAATTTTTACAGGTTCACCCATATCCAAAACAAAGATTTCACCACCTGAACCCATAGTTGCTGCCTGTAAAATTAAAGACACCGCCTCAGGAATGGTCATAAAGTAACGGGTAATATCTTTATGTGTGACCGTGACAGGACCACCGCTCTCAATTTGTTTTTTAAATAGCGGAACCACACTACCTGCCGAGCCCAATACATTACCAAAACGTGTCGTAATAAAGGCAGTACCACACCGTTTGTTCAAATTCTGGCAATAAATTTCTGCCATACGTTTGGTTGCACCCATGACATTAGCGGGATTGACTGCTTTATCGGTGGAGACTTGAATAAAATGTTCACAAGCGTTCTCTGCCGCAAGGTCTGCAAGCATACAAGTTCCCAATACATTGGTCTTAATACCTTCTGCGGGATTTTCTTCTACAAGTGGAACATGCTTATAAGCCGCGGCATTAAAAACAATATCAGGTTTAAAATTCGAGAATATCCACTCCATGCGTTCATGATCCCGAATATCACCTAAAATAGCCTTGCAAGATTTATAATTTTCAGCACTTTGTAGTTCATTGTCAATTTGATACAAGTTAAACTCAGCGTGATCAACCAAAATAAGCTTGTCAGGATTAAACCTGAGTAGCTGACGACATAACTCCGAGCCTATAGAGCCACCTGCACCTGTAACTATCACTTGCCTACCCTGAATAAACCGAGCAACCACATCATCTTTCAAAGCTATTTCATCTCTGCCCAATAAGTCTTCCAAACGTATATTGCGCAAGCTCCCCACATTCAGGTTCTGATGATCCAATTCTTCTAAACTAGGAACAGTTCTACATCGAACATGCAAGTCAGCACAATTTTTTACCATTGTTTGTAATACATCAGAATTTGCAGAAGGCATGGCAATGAACACTTCATCAACACTTAGCTCTGGAATTAACTTTGATAAGCTAGCAAGATCACCTAAGACAGGAACACCACGAATATCACAGCCTTGTTTCTTTTTTTCATCATCAAGGAAGCCAACAGGCACATATTTATCTGAATTTAAAATATCTCTAACCAATAATTCCCCTGCTTTTCCTGCGCCTAATATCAGCACACGCTTCCCAGCGACTGATGATAAACTTAACCGTCTATCTTTTAGCCAACGGTACAATAACCGCATACCTGCTAAGCCTCCCATCAATAAAATGGGATATAGAACAAGCGTTGAACGTGGTACACCTTCCAGTCTAATCCAGATGAATAAGATAAAATATGTAAACAAGGATCCAAAAAGTACAGACTGCATAATTCGAGTTAAGTCGGGTAAGGATGCAAAACGCCAAATTCCTCGGTATAAACCAAAATACCAGTAGTTAAATGCCTGCACCAATAGTGCCACCCACAACATATGCCACGCAGCTTCAACATGAGATTCTGGAATAGCACCAAAGTCAAAACGGAAAGAAAAAGCTAGATAAATAGCCAAGGAAACCCATAACATATCATGTATAAAAGCAAACCAACGGCTTTTCCAAATGTAAAGCAAGTCTCTCACACTTTCACCAACCTTATACTCAAATTAAAAAGGCGAGCTAGATAGCTCGCCTTTAACATTATGTAACCCTTAATAAAAAAGAAAGTTATTTATAGAAACCAATCATTTCTTCTAAAGATTTCGCTTTAATTTTAGAAGCTTGACCCGCTGAACCAAATGCTTCAAAACGTGCTTTACAGATGTCTTTCATAGCATCTTTAGCAGCTTTAAAGAATTTACGTGGGTCAAAGTTTGAAGGGTTTTCTTTCAAGTGCTTACGAATTGCGCCAGTAGAAGCCATACGTAAATCTGTATCAATGTTCACTTTACGAACGCCTGATTTAATACCCTGAACAATCTCTTCAACAGGTACACCGTAAGTTTCACCCATATCACCACCATATTCATTGATGATTTTCAACCAATCTTGAGGCACAGAAGATGAGCCGTGCATCACCAAATGCGTATTAGGTAGAGCTGCATGAATTTCTTCAATACGATCGATACGTAATACTTCACCTGTTGGTGGTTTAGTAAATTTATATGCACCATGAGAGGTACCAATAGCAATTGCCAATGCATCAACATTTGTTTGGTCAACAAAATCCACAGCTTCATCAACACCTGTTAATAGTTGATCCATGTCTAGAGCACCATCAGCACCATGACCGTCTTCTTCACCCATCATACCTGTTTCCAATGAACCTAGGCAACCAAGCTCACCTTCAACCGATACACCACCAGCATGTGCCATATCAACAACAGTTTTAGTTACATTAACATTGTACTCAAACGATGATGGTGTTTTCATATCTGCCATCAATGAGCCATCCATCATGACTGATGTAAAACCAGACTGGATTGAACGCAAACATACTGCTGGCTCAGAGCCATGATCTTGGTGCATCACAACTGGAATGTGTGGGTACATTTCCACTGCTGCATCAACCATATGACGCAAGAATGGTTCACCTGCGTAACTGCGTGCACCCGCAGAACCCTGCATAATGACTGGTGAATTCACCTCATTTGCAGCTTCCATAATTGCATGAACTTGCTCCATGTTATTGACATTGAATGCTGGCATGCCGTAATCGTTTTCAGCAGCGTGATCCAATAGTTGACGTAATGAAATTAATGCCATGTTGTACTCCTTTCCTTATTTAAAGTTTTCTTACTTATTTTAAACTAATAATTTTCATTGCATTGGTGCCACCAGACTCACCCATAGGTGTACCAAATGTCATGATAATTAACTCACCTTGACTTGCAATTTCTTCTTCAAGCATTTTTTCCTGAATATCCAAGGTAGCTTTAGGTGCATCTGTAGGACCATAATCAATGTCCATACGCAGTGGGGTAACATTTCTAAATAATGTCACACGGCCCAAGGTGCTTTCTTCCGATGTCACTGCGTAAATAGGCACATCACCCAAGTGTCTAGACATATACAAAGCAGTATTTCCTGAGCGTGTAAATGAGGCAATCGCCTTAATAGGCATTTCTCTAGCTACTTCCATAGCTTGACGTGCAATACACTCATCCACCGAATGCGGAGGAAACCTAGGATCACGGGTTTGAGAAGAAGGCATTACACGCTGCTTCTCTGTTTCAATACAAGTTCTATGCATAGCCTGCACTGCTTCAACAGGGTAATTACCTGCTGCAGACTCACCAGACAACATGACGGCATCAGTACCATCAAGCACAGCATTGGCACAATCATTGACTTCTGCACGTGTTGGAATCGGGTTTTCACACATGGACTCCATCATTTGTGTGGCAACAATGACGGGGCAATTGTATTTTGGTGCCATACGTAACATTTTCTTTTGCACTGGTGGCACGGCTGCATCACCAATTTCAACACCCAAATCACCACGCGCAACCATCACTGCATCCGAAGCTTCCATAATCGCTTTTAAGTTTTCATCAAGCACAGCTTCTGCACGCTCAACTTTAGCAACCATACCTGCATTTGAACCTTCAGCTTGCACCAAAGAGCGCGCATACTCCATGTCTTTACCATCACGCGGAAAAGAAATTGCAATATAATCTACGCCAATGGCACATGCTGTTTTGATGTCTTCTTTATCTTTATCCGTAAGTGCATCCGCAGATAAACCGCCGCCAGCACGATTGATACCTTTATTATTGGATAAAACACCGCCAACAACTACAGTACAATGAATCTCTTGACCCACAACTTTATCAACATCCATGACCAAAAGACCATCGTTAAGCAACAAACGTGCACCTGGCTCAACATCAGTCACCAGCTCTTTATAAGTTAAACCTACACGCTCATCATCACCATCATCCAAGCTCATAGCTGCATCAAGAATAAACTTCTGACCGACTTTAAGTATTGTTTTTCCTGTCTTAAACTTGCCACAACGAATCTTAGGTCCTTGCATATCAGCAAGAATGCCAACCACAACACCAAGTTTTTTAGCCGCTGCACGTACATTATCAGCTCGCAATTGATGATCTTCAGGTGTGCCATGCGAAAAATTCAAACGAACGACATTCACACCCGCCTCAATCATTTTCTCTAGCATCTCTGGTGATTCAGACGATGGACCTAGCGTTGCTACGATTTTTGTTCTACGAATATGTTCTGTCATTATTTTGCGCGAGCCTCAAGCATTTCTACTGCTGGTAATTTTTTACCTTCTAAAAACTCTAGAAAAGCACCACCACCTGTTGAGATATAAGATACTTTGTCTGCAATATCGTATTTATCTACTGCGGCTAATGTATCACCACCGCCTGCAATAGAAAATGCATCGGATTCTGCAATCGCCAATGAAATCGTCTTGGTACCATCACCAAACTGATCAAATTCAAATACACCGACTGGACCATTCCATACTACTGTGCCCGCATTTTTGATAATTTCAGCAAGCTCTGCTGCTGAATCAGGACCAATATCAAAAATCATGTCATCATCAAGTGTTTCATCTACACTTTTTAGTGTAGCTTCGGCAGTTGGCGAAAACTCTTTAGCGCAAACAACATCTGTAGGCACAGGAATAGAACCACCGTTAGCTTCTGCATTTGCTGTTAATTTTTTACATGTATCTACCAAGTCAGCTTCATATAATGATTTACCAACGGGCTTTCCTGCTGCTGCAATAAATGTATTGGCGATACCACCACCCACAACCAACTGATCCACAATTTTCGATAATGATTCAAGAACGGTTAGCTTTGTAGAAACTTTCGAACCGCCCACAATCGCAACCATAGGACGCGCTGGATTATCCAATGCCTTACCCAATGCTTCAAGTTCACCTGCAAGCAATGGACCTGCGCATGCTGTTGGTGCAAATTGACCAGCACCATGGGTTGATGCTTGTGCACGATGTGCTGTACCAAAAGCATCCATCACATAAACATCACACAAAGCTGCATATTGTTTTGATAAAGTTTCATCATTTTTCTTTTCACCAACGTTGAAGCGCACATTTTCAAGAAGCACAACTTCGCCTTCACCAACTTCAACACCAGTTCCCACATAATCGGTAACCAACCGAACATCTTGCCCTAGAAGACCTGACATATGTGCAGCAACGGGAGCCAGAGAAAACTCAGATGCAGGTTCACCTTCTGTAGGACGACCTAGGTGAGACATTACCATCACTTTTGCGCCTGCTTTAAT
>JALSZC010000042.1 GCA_027059605.1 Ghiorsea sp.
TGCGTCGTTTAACCGCAGGTTGGCACGATGATGGACGCAGCTTATTTATGGTTGGCGACCCTATGCAATCCATTTATCGGTTCCGCAAAGCAGAAGTTCGCTTGTTTATCCAAGCTGCACAAAATCAGCTTCAACTACCTCATGTTTCCTTTTTATCATTATCGCAAAACTTTCGTTCTGCACCTGCCATCGTGGAATGGGTCAACCTTGCCTTTGCCTCTATTTTCCCTGCAAAAAATGATATGGTGTCTGGTGCAATCCAATACCATCCATCGCAAGCTTTCAAAAACACGCAAGGTAAAGTCTGTTTAAACATTTTTAGTCAACGTGATGATGCTGCTGAAAGCCAAGCCATGTTGCAGATTATTCGCCAAGCCAAGGCTGCAGGAAAACGTGTTGGTGTACTTGCCCGAAATCGCAGCCATTTGCATGAATTGATGCACCTTTTGCAAGCTGAAAACATCCCATTTCGTGCCCTAGATATGTTACCACTACATCAGCAGCCCGAAATTATTGATTTACGCGCTTTAACCGCTGCACTCACTCACCCAGCCGATCATGTCGCATGGGCTGCGGTATTACGCTCACCGTGTATTGGTTTATCCCTGAAAACATTATTGCATATCTTACAAGCCAAACCTTTATCGATTTGGGCTGCCTTACAAGATATTGCGGCGCAAACCAACAACCAAAACGACACAACAAACCCAATCACCCAAGATGCGTTGATGCGCATCCAACATGCGGTGCAAGCATTAGAGCCTGCTATCCAGAGTGTTGGTCGTTTTTCACTGCGTCGCTGCATAGAAAGTGCATGGTTACGTTTACAAGTGCCAACAACATTGTCTGCCAATCAACTAAGCAATACTGCCTCATTCTTTGATTTATTAAGTGAATTAGAAGATGAACAAGGCTTTAGTTTAGACCTGCTCGACCAACGTTTGCATAAGTTATATGCCAAACCTGAATCATTACCCCAAGCTGGCGACATTGAACTTTTAACCATGCACGGGGCTAAAGGTTTGCAATGGGATACAGTTTTATTACCAGGTTTAGGCAAAACACCTAGGGCAAGTGATAAAGATGTCTTGGTGCGAACTGAAACCTATGCAGCAGGTAAAACCCAACTCTTATTAGCCCCTTTGCCCAATAAAAGTGATGCCGATAATGGTATGTATCAACTTATCCAAAGCTTTGAAGCCGAGCGAGACAGCCTAGAAACAGCAAGACTTTTATATGTCGCATGTACCCGAGCTGAAGCTGAATTACATATGTTTGGACATGTATCAGAAAAAACAGCCCAACCTGTATCTTCATCCTTGTTAGCTTTATTGTGGCAAGAAGATGAAAGTTGTTATTCTGCAGAAGTTATTCACCACACAATTGACGAAGATACCACATACCAAGGTTTAAAAGCAGCACCCCATCAGCATATTGCTATGCCCATCAAAGCGATTAAACCACTACCATCCATCCCTGCCACTTCAATGGGCTCTCTACCCAAACAACATAACAAACTTGAATTTACTTGGGCAAGTGCCACCGCACGTGCTGTTGGCATTGCCTTCCATGCAGGTTTACAACGTATTGCTGAAATAGGCATCGAACAATGGGATGATGCTAGTCGCCCTGATTTGCTTGCATTTATGCGCCATGTTTTACAAAGTGAAGGTATTAGCCAAACTTATTTGACACAAGCCATGCAACGCTGTGAACAAGGGTTGGATAATATTTTGAAGTCCGATAAAGCACGTTGGATTTTATCCAATCAACATCAAGCAAGACAACAAGAGTGGGCATTAACTTTTGTCGAAAATGAGACTTGTAAACATATCATTCTAGATCAAAGTTTTATTGATCAAGATGGTACACGCTGGATTATTGATTATAAAACAGGTTGGCATCAAGATGATGACTTGGATGCATGGCTGGATCAAGAGCTGTATCGCTATACTGTTGAAACCCCACAGTTGCCCAATTATGTCAAAGCTGTTCAAGCCTTAGAACCAGAGCGGCAAGTGAAAGCAGCTTTATACTTTCCTATGGTTGATGGTTGGCGAGAGTGGCAATAAGTGTTATACTACTAGCCTAAAAAGCATCACAAGGAGAGTGTTATGCTCAAAGCCAAAGATATGATGAACCCCAACCCTGAACATTGCCTATTAGGCACACCAATTCAAGATATTATCCAACAGTTTTCTGATAAAAATACGGATTATTTATTGGTTCTTGATGATGAAGAGCGTTTACAAGGCATCATCACAGAGTCTGATTTGATTGACCAACAAGCCAACTTGCATGTACCAACTGCCATTGCTGTGTTTGATATGGTATTACCCCTAGGTGAAGATAAATTTGAAGAAGAAATCAAACGTTTAGAAGCACTTACTGCCCAAGAACTTATGGCAACTGAGCTTAAAACAGTCACCCCTGATACTTCACTCAATGACTTAGCAACCTTGATGAGTGATACCGCAGTACACCACTTGCCTGTAATTGATGGTAATAGTATTGAAGGGTTAGTAAGCAAACATGATGTGATTAAAGCCTTAGCAAAACGCGCTGCTAAAGCTTAGAAAAGCTCTGAATAACCTCGCACTTTTATTACTCAATAGGGTAAAAACGAATCGTATTATTTTTAAACAACTCAAACTGTTTGTTTGGCAGTTTGAATGGTGCGGCGGCATAAATAGCCTTGCGTAAAGAGTCATCTAGCATAGTTGAACCAGACGATTCTAAAACGGTTACCTTGAGCACATCTCCTGTTGGTGCCAATGTTAAAGATACCAATGCTGGCTTGACCCTATCCATCATTTCCATAGGCACTTTCCATTGTTGCTCCACCGCTTTTTGCATACCAAGAATATAGCGGTTTATCTCTTGCTCGGATAATTGCCCTTGTAGTAAGTCTTGCAATACTTTCTTACTATTTGTTTTCGGCGTGGGAGCAGTATTTGTCTGAGGTTCTGGTGTCGATTCTAAAGGTGCAAAGGGGTCATAATCAGGTTCTTCAATCACCTTTTTCTTTTTCGGCTTATGCGTAGTTTTGGCTGGTAACGCAGCCTTGGGTTTCTTTTTCGGTTGAGGTTTGGGCTTTGGTTTAGGCTTATCTTTTGGTTTTACCTTAGGTTTACTTTTTTCTTTGACTTTGGGTTTGTGCATCATGGCTTGTAAGGCTTTTAAACTCACCATATTCACCTGAATCAAACGCTCAGGCATAGGTTTTCGCTCTGGCTGCCAAGCTTGAAGTATTGCAATCCCAGCAATGACCAATACATGCAAGGCAAAAGCAAAAATAAAATCCCGTTTTTCAAGCATACATAAGTTTATTAATGCTGTGGCTCAGTGACCAAAGATATTTGTTGGATACCTGCAGCTTCCAAATCACCCATGATTCGCGCTACGTGTTCATAAGCTGTTTTTGCATCACCACGAATAAATACAGGAAGTTTGGGTTTAGCCTTACGCATAGCTGCAACTCTTGGTGCCACCTGCTCTACCTTCACTTGATGATTTTGCATATATACATCACCATTTTTCTTAATTGAAATCACCAAAGGCTCTATTTGTTGGCGAATTTGTGGGGCATTAGCATCAGGTAAATCAACATTCACACCTTGGGTTAACATGGGTGCTGCCACCATAAAAATGATTAACAATACCAACATCACATCCACCATGGGTGTAATATTGATTTGGGACATGGGTTTAAGTTCGTCATCCCATTGCGTATGTCGTTTACGTGGCTGCATCTTATTTTCTTACATGCCGCGTAAGAATATTCATAAATTCATGGGTAAAATCATCCAGACTAGCATTTAATGCCTTCATTTTTGCACTGAATGCATTGTATGCAATCACTGCGGGAATCGCCGCCAACAAACCAAAGGCTGTGGCAACCAATGCTTCGGCAATACCAGGTGCAACCGTTGCCAAAGATGTGTTTTGGCTGATGCCAATATTCTGAAAAGCATCAATAATGCCCCAAACTGTACCAAAAAGACCAATAAATGGTGCTGTTGCACCAACAGTAGCTAAAAATGATAAGTGCTGACCATATTGATCCATTTGTTTAGACCATGCCGTATCCATCGCATGGCGCACGCTTAACATACCTGTTGCAGCCGTCACTTCACCTTCTTGCTGTTGTTGGGCTGCTTGCCTTGCTTTTAAGTATTCACGAAAAGCTTGCTGAAATATCATAGCCTGAGGACTTGCCTTCATAGCTTTGCTTGCAGCGAGCACTTTTTGCATGTCCGAGCCACCCCAAAACAAATCAGTAAACTTTGCGTCTTCTTGTTTTGCCCCTTTAAATGCTCGCCATTTATTAAAAATAATAGCCCAAGAAACAAAAGAAAGTATGCACAACAAAATCAACACAAGCTGTACAACAATACCAGCATCCAGAATGAGCGTCCAAATGGACAAATGATGATTCACGGTTTCACTCATGTGATCTCCTTAAGTAAACGTGTCCGAATATATTCGGGTATTCGTTTTGCTTTGCCATCTTTACTCATCGTGGCAATGGTAATATCAGCAGTCACCAATACATCTTGGTTTCTGCATATATTTTGCTTAAATACGATTCGTGCGCCTTTTATGGCAACCAGTTGCGTTTCTACACAAATCAAATCATCAAAAATAGCAGGCCGTAAATAGCGAATATCTGATTGTGAAAGTGCAAAGATAACATCGTCTTGTGCTGCAATTTCACTTTGTTCAAACCCACAATT
>JALSZC010000043.1 GCA_027059605.1 Ghiorsea sp.
GTGATGCCATGGAACCAATTGGTCGTACCCGAGTTTTGTGCTGTCCAGGTCACACCATCGGGGCTAGTCAGGATATTGCCAAAATCTCCCACAGCGACAAACTGCGCTCCACTCCAAGTGATGCCTGAGAGCTGATTAGTCGTGCCCGAGTTTTGTGCCGTCCAGGTCATACCATCGGGGCTGGTCAGAATCGTGCCTCCTGCACCCACGGCAACAAACTGCGTGCCGCTCCATGCCACACTGTTTAGTGAATTACCATGCGGCTTGGGGTTTGCCCAGTGCCAACTCATAGTATTTACAGAGGCTCCACTAGGGGTGTTCACAACATTGGTTTCCGTACCACCACCGTTACAAGCTGACAACATCAGCGCCGCCACCAAAGATAGTCGTGTTATGCCACGAGATAAAAACTTACAATAACGCATTATCTTCTCCCAGATATATACAAATATCCCAAAAAATTAGTCGAAGTAGCAACATATTTACTGGGGGGGGGAGTCAAGAAGTTTTTTGTAAGAGGGAGTTCTGGTGGCGCAATACATAATTGCAACAGAGTTGGACTTGGGAATTGAATCTGCGCCCTGATATAACACTAAGTGGTGAGTGGTTTAACCATGGCTCTGCCATGATAACAGCACACTTACCCTATTCAGGAAAACAATATACAGCTCTGGGGCTCAACTATCAGTTCACCCCCCTGCTTTCAGGGAACTTCAGTATCATCAAAAATATGGATGACCAATCTCAAATTGGCACAGCATACATCAACTATTCATTGTCCAATGAAAGCACGCTTAACTTATCTGTCTTATTACCATCTGGCTCAACATTCTCAGAATTTGCCTCTTACCCTGAAGTTTACGCCTTGGATTATCAGGTATATTTTTAGCTACAACGCAATACTGACAAATATATATTACACTTCATAAAGACTTAACTGTTTCACCAGTTTGGCAATGGGTGCAAAGGATTTACGGTGAATGGGGCAAGCGCCATATTGCTTTAATGCGTCCATATGTGCTTTGGTACCATAGCCTTTATGCTTGGCAAAATGATATTCAGGGTATTGATAATCATAAGCACACATCAACCTGTCCCTCACCACCTTGGCTAATATCGATGCCGCAGCAATTTCCTGCACACTATCATCACCTCCAATCACAGCCGTGGTTGGCACTGGCATACCTTCAGGCACACGATTGCCATCCACAACCACGGATGTGGGCTGTACATCAAGCTTGAGCACGGCTTTGGTCATGGCTTTCATGGTAGCATGCAAGATGTTCAACTCATCAATCTCTTCCAGACTGGCTTGAGCAACCGCATAGCTTACAGCATGTTTACGGATGTGATGATAAAGCCTTAACCGCTTTTTTTCGGACACTTTTTTTGAATCTTGGTACTGGCCGTAATAGGGATCATCAGGTGATAAAATCACCGCTGCCGTAACCACAGGTCCCGCCAATGGCCCACGCCCTACTTCATCCACACCTGCAATCATAACTTATACCCTACACGGCTTAAGCCAATCACCATAAGCCCTGCACCTATTGTATCTGCAAGCCAATCCCACACATCAGCATCACGACCATCAATAAATGATTGATGATACTCATCAGACACACCATACAAACTACAAAAAAGAAGTGAAAACAAAACAAGCCAGTGCTTAACTTTAAAATGATGCACAAAAACTCGCCAAGCTAATAATCCCATCAAAGCATAAGCAGTAGCATGAATGAGTTTATCTTGATGGTTGAATAACATCGGTGTCGATAAAGTTGGTTGGTTCGACAAATAAAATATAAGCCCACAATACAATAATAGAGCAGCACTATCCTTGTATAGATAAAACAAGTTTATACCTCAAAAAAAGACCGACACGATATTATCATGTCGGTCAAAATAGTTTAAGTATGTAATTAAACAAAACCTGCAAGTGCTAGTTTACATATCTGCATCACTGGATCTGGGTATAAGCCAATGGCAACAACAACAATAGTTGAAAATACAACAGTTACTTGTAAAGGAACGCTCTTAGCAAAGTTAAAGCTTACACGCTCTTCATCAAAGTACATGTACTTCACAATACGGATATAATAAAATGCACCTATAGCTGAAAATAGCACACCCAAAGTCGCCAATACAATATGACCTTGCTCAATTACAGCCATAAATACCGCATATTTTGCCCAAAATCCACCAAGGAAAGGTATGCCTGCCATTGAGAACATCAGTAGTCCCATAGCTAATGCATAACCAGGGCGTACTTTAGATAGACCTGCAAAGTCATCCAGTAATTCGCCTTGAATGTTATCCCTACGCATCATGATAATAATGGCAAATACACCCATAGTCATAAACAAATAAATAGTCATATAAATCATGATTGATGTATAACCCTGCATAGTACCAGCAATCATGCCCAAAAGAATGAAACCAACGTGACCGATGGTAGAATACGCCAACATACGTTTGATATTACGCTGAATAATCGCAGCAATATTACCTACCACCATAGACAACACCGCAAAGAAAATAAGAATTGGTGTATATTCTGTTTGCAAACTTTGGAAAACTTCTTCCACAATTCGCATAAACACGATCAAACCTGCAACTTTTGGTGTAACGGACATAAATGCTGTGATTGGTGTTGGTGCGCCTTCATAAGCATCAGGTGTCCACATGTGAAATGGTGCAACGGATACTTTAAATGCCAAGCCCGCTAAAACAAATAGCATACCTGTTAATACTGCAAGACGCTCATTTTCACCTGTTCCTGCAATTATATCACCCATTTCTGCAAAAAAGAAACTTCCAGTCGTACCGTACAAGAATGTTAAGCCATACAGCAGCATACATGATGATAATGCACCAAGGATAAAGTATTTCAATGAAGCTTCTGTGGAACGCAGCACATCACGCTGGTAACCGACCAGCACATAAACGGATAATGCCATAAGTTCTAGTCCTAGGTACATAATAACAAAGTTATTTGCCGACACCATCAATAGCATGCCCAAAAGCGCAAATACCATCAACGTGTAATATTCACCTACATTAGCTAAATCTTTAACATAATTCAGTGATAATAACATACCAAAAACTGTAGCTACAATCATTAATAGCTTGGCATATGTAGCTAATGGATCTAATAAAAAGTAGCCATAGAATGTATGTTGATACTCAGAACCCGAGACAGAAAGCAATACACCACCAGCAGCTACAACAGATAGCATAGCTGTCCAAGCCACAATATTTTGCCGTGACTTAGAAACAAACACACTCATTAATAATGTAACCATACCCATTACTGCTAATATAATTTCAGGGAGAATAAGATCCAAATGTTGTGGAAATGGGAAAGGGAAAACTACCTCAGTCATCATATATTAAACCTCAGTGTGTTGCGGCGTTTAACGCCGTTGAATGTTCTATCACTGCTACTGCAGCATCAATTTTACTTGTTGTGGCTTGCTCAACCAAATGCGCAACTGATTCATGCAATAAATCCAAAACAGGAAGTGGATAAAAACCAACCCACACTGTCAAAATAATCAGAGGAACAAATAGCAAAAACTCACGAAGTGTAATGTCGGTCATGGATTTCACACTATCCTTAATGGCATCACCCATAATCACACGTTTATACATCCAAAGTGTATAACACGCTGATAAAACCACGCTTATCGTTGCCGCAATCGCAACCCATTTGGCTGAAACAACCAAGGCAGATGGGTCAGCAGCAAATGTACCTATCAACACCATAATTTCACCAATAAATGCGGATGAACCAGGTAGCGCAATATTTGCCATAGAGAAGAGCAGCATAATCACTGCAAATACAGGCATGACATTCGCTACCCCACCATAATCACTGATTTCACGCGTATGTAGTCTATCGTACATCACACCCACACAAAGGAATAGTGCAGCAGCAATAAAACCATGGGAAATCATACCAATCACTGCACCTTCAAGTGCTTGTTGGGTAAAAACAAATGTACCCAATGTTACAAAACCCATATGTGCGATAGAAGAATATGCAATCAAACGTTTCATATCCCTTTGCATCATGGCAACCAAAGAAATATAAACAATTGCCACCAAGCTCAAGCCTATCATCATAGGTGCAAAATATTGTGATGCATCGGGAAGCATAGGTAATGAGAAACGCAAATAACCATACGCACCCATCTTCAATAGGATACCCGCTAAAATCACTGAGCCTGCCGTTGGTGCTTCCGTATGTGCATCAGGCAACCATGTGTGCACTGGCCACATCGGTACTTTTACGGCAAAAGCAATAAAGAATGCAATGAAAATCCAGAACTGCCACTGGAAATCAAACTTGTAGTCCATCAAGTCTAACATACTGAATGTATGCCCAGCCTCAAAATACATCGCCAGTAAGGCAATCAGCATCAATACCGAGCCCGCCAAGGTATATAAGAAGAACTTAAGTGTTGCGTAAACACGATTTTTACCACCCCACACACCAATCATCAGATACATAGGAATAAGCAATGCTTCCCAGAAGAAGTAAAACAACATCACATCTAGTGCAGCAAACACGCCAATCAACGTTGTTTCCAAAATTAGGAATGAAATCATATATTCTTTCACACGTGTTTGGATACATTGCCAAGCAGATGCAATACAAATAATAATCAACAGCCCAGTTAACACGATAAATGGCATTGAAATACCATCTACCCCCAAGTGATAATTAATGTTTACTGCGGAAATCCAAGGGTGAAATTCCTCAAACTGCATATGCGATGTTGTTTTATCAAAGCTAAAAATAAGGGGTAGCGTAACAATAAATGTAGCAACTGAAGTCAGCAGTGCTGCCCAGCGAACCATATTATCATTTTTAATGAACAGCCAAATGATCAATGCCCCAAATGTTGGTAAAAAGATTGCCAACGATAAAATTGGGAAATCGAGTACGTTATGTACGTTATACAATTCCATGACTAACTTGCTCCCCTTACGCGTTTAACATCAAGAATGTTAGCAAACCAAACACTCCGATGACCATAGCGTAGGCATAATGATAAACCCTACCCGTTTGGATATTTTTCAATAATACTGCACCATTTTTAACTGTATCAATAATGCCACCATGAATGATACCTTTATCAATCACAGCCAAATCACATTTCTGCCAGAAGAATGTACCAAGTGCGCGAACAGGGCGAACAATGGTCACATCATACATTTCATCCCAGTACCATTTATTCAATAAGAATGTATATAATTTAGGGAATGTTTCAGCCAGTTTGGCAGGGAGTTTACTTTCTTTAAAGTACATCAAAAATGCCATGCCAATACCTGAAAGGGCCAGCACCAATGCCCCATACTCTAACCAAAAGTGCGAATGTGTGTGGTCTTCTTCAAGCAACTCCAATTTCAATAAAGGGTTGTGCTCCTCTGTTACAAACAGCGCATCACGGAAGAAACCGTGCATAATTTCAGGGTTAGCCATATCAAGGGTATAATAACCCCACATGCCTGCTCCCACTGCACCTACTGCCAAAATCAATAGTGGTACTGTTATCACTTTAGGCGATTCATGTAAATGTGCTTTAGTTTCAGCAGGCACACGGTCGCTGTTATGGAATGTAAGTAAAAACATACGGAAGGTATAAAATGCAGTCATAAATACGCCTGACATTAATGCCCAATATGCCACATCACTCACCCAGCCCATATCGCGAACGGCTGCAGCTTCAATAATTAAATCCTTTGAATAAAAACCACCAAAGGGTGGAATACCAGACAGTGCCAAACCTGCCAGTAACATGGTAATATAAGTAATAGGCATATACTTTCGTAGCTGTCCCATTTTACGAATATCTTGGTTTGCCATAACAGCATGAATTACAGAGCCTGCACCTAGGAATAATAATGCTTTAAAATAAGCATGTGTCATCAAGTGGAAAATACCTGCCGAATATGCCGATACACCACATGCCACAAACATATAGCCCAATTGTGAACATGTTGAATATGCAATCACACGTTTAATATCTGTTTGTACCAAGCCAATTGTGGCACACATAAAGGCTGTAATCGTACCAATGATAATAACGACCGCCAAAGCTGTTTCTGAATATTCAAACATAGGTGACAAACGCGCAACCATGAATACACCTGCTGTTACCATAGTTGCAGCATGAATCAATGCTGAAATAGGTGTAGGACCTTCCATGGAATCAGGCAACCAAACATGCAGCGGCACCTGACCAGATTTACCCATAGCACCAACAAACAAAGCCAAGCAAACAAATGTAATGGTATCAATTTCCCAACCTAGGAAATGCATAGTTGCAGCAGATTCAACCAAAGCAGGAACTGCGGCAAACACTTCACGGTAATCTACTGTACCGAAATAATACCACACTGCTAAAATACCAATGGCAAAACCAAAGTCACCAACACGGTTAACAATAAATGCCTTCATTGCGGCAGTGGTTGCTGATTCACGTTTGAACCAAAAACCAATCAATAAATACGAGAACAAACCCACAGCTTCCCAACCAAAGAATAGGGTAAAGAAACTATTGCCCATCACAAGAACCAACATTGAGAATGTAAATGCCGAGATGTAAGAAAAGAAGCGTGGGTAACCAGGGTCACCATGCATATAACCAATGGTGTAGATATGCACACATGCCGACACTACTGTCACGGTAACCATCATGATTGAAGTAAGCGGATCAATCATCATACCAATATTTACAACCAAATCACCCGATGAAATCCATGTCCAGAAATTGCCGTAAAACTCAGCACCCGCTAATACTTTAATGAACACATCAATAGACAAAAGTGCTGATAAAATCACCGTACCTGATGTAATTAAATGACTAAGCGTATCCTTGAGCAACCAACCAAACAAACCAGCAGCTAATGCGCCTATTAAGGGAAGCAAGGGAATTGCCATTAATTCCGCTTGATTCAACGTCATATGAGTTGTTTCTAACACCATGGGCTTCCCCTCTTATCCTTGTAACGTATTAATGTCTTCAATCGCAATAGAGCGACGTTGACGGTAATACGCAACCAAAATAGCCAAACCAACAGCAACTTCTGATGCTGCAACAGTTAAAACGAAAAATACAAATATCTGTCCACCAATATCACCCAAAAAGTGTGAGAACGCAGCAAAATTGATATTTACAGCAAGCAACATGAGCTCAATACACATTAAAATAGTAATGACATTCTTACGGTTCAAAAATAAACCAACAACACCAATACTAAATAGTGCTGCACCAACTACGAGAAAACTAGATAAAGGAACCATTACATACTCACCTTAGTTAAACGATCTTCTTTACGAACATTTACTTGTTTTGAAATATTTTGGTATTTTGCATCTTTACGCTCACGAAGCGTTAATACAATCGCACCTATCAAAGCTACCAATAAAATGATTGCAGCAATCTCAAAACCAAGTAAATATTTGGTATATAATACTTTACCAATTTCAACTGTATTATTTACTTCTGCCCCAATGTGCCCTGTCATAGCCATATCGCCTGTAGTAAACACACCACTCGTTGAGGCTGCCACCAACTCAATAAACAAAATTAAGGCAATCATACCGCCAACTGGTAAATACTGTAACCAACCCTCGCGTTTCGCGGCTTGGTTAACCTCAATCATCATCACAACAAACATAAAGAGAACCATGACAGCCCCTACATAAATAAGAACGAGGATAACGCCTAAAAATTCAGCATCCAATAAAAAGAACAAACCTGATGCATTAAAAAAGCAAAGAATTAACCACATCACCGAATACATGGTATTCTTTGAAAGAATAACACCCAAAGCAGCAAACACAGCCAAGCCGCCAAATAAATAAAAGAAAGTAGTTTCTAACATATTCTCTCCACTCCCTTATTGATAACGTGCATCTGCTGCTAAGTTTTGTGCAATTTGTGGTTCATATCGGCGACCAACATCTAGCAACATATCTTTGGTATAATATAAAGCTTTGCGTGATTCAGATGCATATTCAAACTCTTGTGTTTCAACAATAGCGTCCACTGGACAAGCTTCAGTACAAAAGCCACAAAAAATACATTTGGTCATATCAATATCGTAGCGCGTGGTACGCCGTGACCCATCGTCACGCTCTTCGGACTCAATGGTAATCGCTAAAGCAGGGCATGTTACTTCGCACAACTTGCAAGCAATACAACGCTCTTCACCACTTTCATACCTACGCAAAGCATGCAAGCCACGAAAACGTGGTGACAATGGCGTACGTTCTTCAGGATATTGAACCGTAATTTTCTTTTTAAACAAATAGCGACCTGTAAGTGCTAAACCCAGCACAAGTTCCCAGAGCAACCATGTTTTTAACTGTCGTTTAATCCAATTCATCTCTTATCTCCAAGGCTGATAAAAGCCAATCGCATCACTAATAAAACTTAGGCTTTCGCTCAAATCACCAGCATACGTAGCAAAACCAACGACGGCAATCCATGCCATAGTCCATGGTAGGAATACTTTCCAACCCAAACGCATCAATTGGTCATACCTATACCGTGGAAAAGTTGCACGGAACCAAATAAAGACAAAAACTAAAAAGAATGCTTTTGCTAACAACCATACCGTACCAGGAATAAAACCAAGAAATTCAAATGGTGGATACCAGCCACCTAAGAACATAATAGAAGTCATCAATGAAATAAGAATCATAGCACCATATTCAGCCAAAGAGAATGTGGCAAACCACATACCTGAATACTCAACAAAGAAACCCGCTACAAGCTCAGCTTCACCTTCTGGTAAATCGAAAGGTGAACGGTTGGTTTCCGCAGCACCTGAAATAAAGAATACTATAAACATAGGAAACAGTGGGATAAAGTACCAGTGCAAAATACCACCTTGTTGTGCCAAAACAATTTCAGACAGACTCAAGCTTCCTGCCAAAATCAGCACACATACGATTGAGAACCCCATAGAAATCTCATAAGAAATCATTTGTGATGTCGAACGAATTGCACCAATCAATGCATACTTAGAGTTGGATGCCCAGCCAGCCATTAAAATACCATAAATCGACAAACTTGAAATCGCCATCACATACAACACACCAACATTCAAATTGGCAATCGCCATCACATGTGCTGTTTCCCACAAGCCACCCAATGTTGTCTCACCAAAAGGAACAACGGCAAACGCCAACAATGCAGGCATCAAAGCCATGACAGGAGCTGCTACAAATAAAAACTTATTCGCATTTGTTGGAATAATTGTTTCTTTTAAAAATAGCTTTAAACCATCAGCTAAAGGCTGTAATAAACCAAAGGGACCCACACGGTTACACCCTTGACGAACTTGAATCCAACCAATAATTCTACGCTCAGCATAAGTAATATAAGCCACAGAGAGAGCAACAGGAACAACAATCGCCAAAATCTCTAGTGCCCAAATACCACCTTGAATGACCATATCCAACCAAGTCATGATTGACCTCCCTGCAAATCAACACTGGTTTCACCAGACAAGTCACCCGCCACACCGCGTTTGGCGACAAACAAAACACCAGGAGACACATCTTCTCGCGTACCCACCTCAAAAGTTTCAGCACCCGTATTAGACAAGACAGTTAGCTCGCCTTGTTCTAAACCGAGTTCTTTTAAAGTTTCAGGATGTACAATCAAATCATCCAGAGCATGAATACGCCCAGCTTCACTTAACAATGCAGATGCACGTGCCCATGCACCTTCACGATACATCGAATATCTACTTACCACATCCAGAGCCTTAGCTGCATTTAAACTTGCCATATTCGGCAGTGTTGCACCTTTATTACGGGCTGAAGGTATGAATACAGATTTTGCACTTTCACCAGCCCATACATCAGCTAATGCAGCACATAATGGTGCGCGTTCGATGATTTCCTTACGAATTTCATCCAAGTTGACTGCAGGAACTTCATGAGCCAAAGCTTGCGCTAAACGCATCATTACTTTCCACATTGGACGTTCTTCACCCAGTGAACGTAAAGGATTCTCTGCTACCCTTACCCTACCTTCCATATTAATAAATGTACCTTCAACTTCAGCGTAGGCTGAAGCAGGCAATTGCACGGCAGCGTACTGCCCCATATCACCAGAAATTGCAGCTACTTGAACCAAATCAACTTTTTCTAAAGCCGCTTTTGCCTGACGAGAAAACAAGCCATCACCAACTGGGTCACTACCCACAAGTAGCAAGGTATCTAGCTCGCCTTGGCTTGCCGCATCAAATAGTGCACCTGCCGAAGTACGAACATCGCCAAACACATCTGACAACAACTGGGCATTCATACCCTCTGGCAGCAAATTGCGACCATCTTTACCAACTTCGGTATGACCTGCAGCACGCATCAATAAATCTAATCCATGTATCAATGCTGCCGCATCCTCATGGCAACGAATTTCTTCACCAACCAACATAGCACATGAATCTGCAATCAAAGCATCTGCCAATAATTTTCCTGCTTCATGTCTAGCATCTACTTTTGCCAACCAAGCATCCATACCAGCAGCAAGTTTACCCAACTCTGTAAGTTGCACCATGGCACTGGCAATCACAGCATGCCAATCTCGAGGACGAATCAAGGCATCCACAGCAATATCTGCATTGGTACGATAATGCATGGCACCAATACGCGTAATCGGCTTGCCAGCATTGGCACGTTTGCGTAAACGTTGCATCAAAATAGGCAAACGTTGACGAATATCAGAGCCTAGCACCACCACCTGATCAGCACCTTCAATGGCTTTGGTGGACATAGACAAGCCTTCTTCAAAGGCAAAAGGACGCATATCTCTGCGGTGCAATTCAAAAGCAACTTTTGCATCAGTAAAAGCAGCATCACGTAACAAACGAATAGCTGTTAAACCTTCCACACTCCAATCTGGTGAGAAGACAATGCCTACACGCTTACCTTTAAGAAGCGATACTGCTTTAGCAATCGCATCATCCCATGATGCATCTGTTAATGTTTCACCTTGACGAACACGTGGTGTTAATAAACGGTTATCAGAACGGAAGGCATCATAAACATAACGTCCACGGTCACAAATCCATGGCTCCACACCACCTTTGGCTGGACGAATACGCATCACTTCATCATTACGTGATTCAATTTCAATATCGCAACCTTGTGGACACTGAGTACATGTACTTTTGTGCTTTTTCATTTCCCAAGGGCGCGACACATCATGCGAAGGTTTGTCCAACAATGCGCCTACTGGGCAAATATCACTTAAATTACCTGAAAGTTCTGATTCCAAAGCATCTTCTACAATACCTTCAATCAGCATGTGGTCACCGCGGTTCAACACACCCATATCACCCGTACCAGCAATCTCATCCGCAAAACGGACACAACGTGTGCAGTGAATACAGCGGGTCATACAGGTATTGACAAATGGACCTAAATCTTTATCGGATGGAACACGTTTCTCATCAATATAACGACCATGACCCATGCCATGCTCAACAGCATAATCTTGAAGCTTACATGCACCACCTTGGTCACATACAGGGCAATCCAAAGGATGGTTAATCAACAGATATTCCATAATCATGGCTCTGTCTTTTTCTAAACCTTCTGAGTGGGTAATTACTTTCATACCCTCAGCCACTGGCGTACAGCATGATGCCAAAGGCTTAGGCATACCTTCAATTTCCACCAAACACATACGACAGTTGGCAGCTACTGACAACTCAGGGTGATAACAAAAATACGGAACATCTACACCATTTTTGCGACAAGCTTCCAAAATGCTAGTGCCCGCAGGAACTGTCACTTCTTCGTCATTAATAAACAACTCTGTCATGATGATTTCTCCGCAAGTTTGGCTTCAACTTCTTCTGGGAAGAACTTTAACATAGACAACACTGGTGCCGCCGCACCTTCTGCCAAAGCACAAATTGTACGACCTGCCATATGTGTTGAAGCATCTTTTAATACTTTAATATCAGCTTGAGTACCTTCACCCGCATCCACACGATTCAAAATACGCTCTACCCAACCCGTACCTTCTCGACATGGCGTACACTGCCCACATGATTCATGTGCATAAAAGTGCGCCAATCTGCGCGTAACAGCAACAACATCAGCCGTTTCATCCAAGATAATAATCGCACCCGAACCTAAAAATGAACCTGCTTTCATGATGTCATCGTATGTTAGCGGCACATCGTAATGTTCACCCAAAAGCCAAGGTGTTGATGAACCACCGGGAATGACTACCTTAGGTACTGTTCCATGCTGTAAGCCACCACAAAAGTCTTCAACCAAAGTGCGCAAGCTTGTTCCCATAGGCACTTCATAGTTACCTGGTTTATTCACATGCCCTGAAACAGAAAAAATCTTACAACCTGTATTGTTTGGCTTGCCAATAGCAGCATGCCATGCACCGCCATGTTCTAAAATAGCAGGTATAGTTGAAATAGTTTCCACATTATTTACCACAGTTGGGCAAGCATAAAAGCCTTCTACTGCAGGAAACGGAGGCTTGAAGCGTGGACGACCAGACTTGCCCTCCAAAGACTCAATCAACGCAGTTTCCTCACCACAAACATATGCACCCGCACCACGGTGCATCATCAAGTTCATAGAAAAACCAGTGCCTAAAATATTCTCACCCAAAAGGTTAGCTGCATAAGCCTCATTAATAGCTTCGCACATCACATTATATTCGTGCAAAAATTCGCCACGAACATAGATATAAGCATCCTTCACGCCTAGCGCAAAACCCGCCATAATCATACCTTCAATCAAAAGGTGTGGATTAAAACGCATAATATCTCTGTCTTTAAATGTGCCTGGTTCACCTTCATCCGCATTACAAAGAAGGTAAGTTGGTTTACCCGTATTGCGAGGCACAAAAGACCATTTCAAGCCTGTAGGGAAGCCTGCACCACCACGACCACGCAAACCTGATGTTTTCACTTCATCAATAATTCTATCAGTATCAAACTCATTTAGCACAGTGGGCAAAAAAGCATAAGCACCATGTTTTTTTGCCACTTCTAATTTATGCATATTCTCCACTTCGATATTATCGAAGCAAATACGCTGTACTTTCTTAGGATCAGAAGAAATCATAATTAAATTGCCTCTCCTGCACGAACCTTTGTAATCAAAGCTTCCATAGATTCTGCAGTAGCCTTTTCATGATAAATATTGTTTACCTGCACCACAGGTGCGCCTGCACAAGCACCAGCACATTCCACTTCAGCAATCGAAAACAAGCCATCTTCGGTAATTTCACCAGGACCAATGCCTAAATACTCTTTCATGTGCGCATATAATTCATCTGCACCATTGAGCATGCAACTGGCATTGGTACAGACTTCCAACAAATATTTACCATGCGGCTGTTCCTTAAACATGGTATAAAAAGTTACCACTTCTCGTACTTCCATCAGGCGCAACTGCAGCACATCTGCGACCATTTGCTGCGTATCCATGCTTAAATAACCAAAGTCTTGTTGTGCCATATACAACACAGGCATCAATGCAGATTTAGCACTCGGGTAGCGTTTCACCAACGCATCAATCTCTGCCAAGCGCTCTTCGCTAAACTTTGGCATCTCTGAAGCACTCATCGATCCACCTCACCAAACACAATATCCTGCGTACCCAAAATGGTTACCACATCTGCCAACATATGCCCTCTTGCCATATAATCCATAGCTTCCAAGTGAGCAAATCCTGGTGCACGAACTTTCATACGATAAGGCTTATTAGAACCATCTGACACAATATAAACACCAAACTCACCTTTAGGATGCTCAACCGCGGCATACACTTCACCTTCAGGCACATGGTAACCTTCTGAGAAAAACTTAAAGTGATGAATCAAAGATTCCATATCATCTTTAATGGTTGCCCGAGGTGGATTGGTTAACTTGTAATCATCCACTTTGACTGGCCCTTCATTCTCTTTTAGCCATGCCACACATTGCTGAATAATACGGTTAGCCTGACGCATCTCTTCAACACGAATCAAATAGCGGTCATAACTATCACCTGTTGCACCAACGGGAATATCAAAATCCATTTTATCGTAAACATCATAAGGCTGGGTTTTGCGCAAGTCCCATGCTACACCCGAGCCACGAATCATAGGTCCTGTAAAGCCCCAATCCAAAGCAGCCTCTTTATCCACAACTCCAATATCCACGGTACGTTGCTTCCAAATACGGTTTTCTGTGAGCAAAGTTTCATATTCATCCACATAACCAATAAAGCGCTCTGTGAAACCTTGGATTTTCTCCAGCAACCCTTCTGGTAAATCACGTGCCACACCGCCTGGGCGAATATACGCTGCATGCATACGTGCGCCCGAGACTTCTTCATAATAATCGAAAATATCTTCGCGCTCACGGAAGCAATATAAAAATACAGTCATCGCGCCAATATCCAATGCAGCAGCACCAAGCCACAAAGTGTGATTCAAGATACGTGTCAACTCTGCATACATGACACGGATATATTGTGCCCGCTCTGGTGGTGTAATACCCAAAAGCTTCTCTACACCCAAAGCATAGGCATGCTCATTTGCCATCATGGATACATAATCAAACCTATCAAAATACGGAATATTTTGATTGTATGTTTTGTATTCAAAAAGTTTTTCTGTACCACGATGCAGCAATCCAATATGCGGATCTGCTCGCTCAACAACTTCACCATCCAACTCTAACACAAGACGCAATACACCATGTGCAGACGGATGTTGAGGTCCAAAGTTTAGGGTATAATTTTTAATCTCAGCCACGGTCAACCCCCGGCCATGTTTTTGGAATTAATACACGGTTTTCCAGTTTGTTTGGTTTATATACACAACGCCATTGTGATTCATCAAAGAATATTTCGGCATGTCCCACCAATGGGAAATCTTTACGCAAGGGATGACCTTCAAAGCCATAATCTGTCAACAAGCGGCGTAAATCTGGATGGTGGTTAAAAATCACACCATACATATCAAAAGCTTCACGCTCAAACCAATTCGCAGTTGGCCAAACCTCTGTTACAGAGTCCAACATCTCGCGCTCATTTACCAACACTTTGACGCGCAAACGCTTGTTATGTGTCACCGAAAGCAAATGATATACAATTTCAAACCGCGGCTCACCTTCTTGATACGATGGATGCTCGGACATATCCACACCACACAAATCAATCATTTGCTCATAGCCCAATTCTGACTTCAGCACATGACACACTTCAACAATACTTGCTTTATCTATGACCAATAATGGGCAATCAATACCCTCTTTCACTTGAGCAACAGCATCACCAAATTTCTCTTGTAGTGAAACAAATTCAGACAAAACGTTTTCTTTTTGCGTTATTTCTTCATTCATAACCATTACCGTGCAATCGTATTGGTACGTTTAATTTTTTCTTGCAGTTGAATAAAACCATACAACAAAGCTTCTGCAGTTGGTGGACAACCAGGCACATAAATATCAACAGGTACCACACGATCACAACCACGTGTAATCGCATATGAATAATGGTAATAACCACCACCATTAGCACACGAGCCCATAGAAATCACCCAACGCGGCTCAGACATTTGGTCATAAACTTTACGTAACGCTGGTGCCATTTTATTGCACAGCGTACCCGCAACCACCATCACGTCCGATTGACGCGGACTAGGGCGAAACACAATACCAAACCTGTCCAAATCATACCGTGATGCACCTGCATGCATCATTTCTACCGCACAACAAGCTAAACCAAATGTCATAGGCCACAATGAACCTGCACGTGCACCATTAATAAGTTTATCTGCTGTTGTTGTAATAAACCCTTTGTCGAGAAGACCTTCTATTCCCATTGCAAAGCCCCTTTATTCCAGGCATAAATATATCCAACCAAAAGAATCAGTAAAAACAACATCATCTCAATAAATCCAAAAATACCAATTTGATCCAAGACTACAGCCCAAGGGAAAAGGAACGCTGTTTCCAAATCAAAAACCACAAAAAGAATTGCCACAAGATAAAAACGAACATCAAAGTGCATACGTGCATCTTCAAATGCTTCAAAACCACATTCGTATGCTGAAAGTTTTTCAGCATCAGGTCGCTGTTCTGCAACCACCATGGTTAACACCAAGGGTACAACACCCATGCCTAATGCTATTAAAATAAATATAAAAATTGGCACATAATTGCTGGCCAAATAATCGAGCCCCATGCTATCTCCCTCACATTTTTAACATAATGTTCCTACAGACACCTTCTCTCGCGGTCGGATTGCTAAAGCAGAGACTTAGTTGTGTCAATTTTTTGTGACATGCAACACGCTAAGAACACCTGTGCAAAAATGATAGAATTGCTCGGAAACACAAGTTTTAAAACATAAAAAAGGGTCTCACTTTTATGAGACCCTTAATCAATATCTGTCTGGTGCTGAGGAGGGAGGGGAGGGAGGTAGCACCAGACCCTGCGAACTATAAGACGGCTATGTGACTTTAGCGTGAAAGAAAAATTAAGATTTCATCATCTTGCAGAATGCCTAGATTGGAATAAGGATTTAATATCCAAAGCAACCGCCAAAGTGGCTGGGATTGCAAACAATGTAATGACTGTGGAAAAGATTAATCCCCAAGATAGTGCCAAAGCCATCGGTGCCACAAAAGGATCAAAGCCACCCCAGCCATAGGCTGTGGGCAACAAGCCAACTACCGTTGTGATTGCTGTTAGCATTACTGCTCTAAATCTACGCTTACCACCATGGACAATAGCTTCAAACCAAGGCTTTCCTTCTTCAAATTCACGCTGAATAAGAACAGCCAACACCAGTGATGAGTTCACCACCACCCCTGTTAATGCCACAAAACCCATTAGCGACATAAAAGATAATGGCTGACCATGTAAAAATAACCCCACTACAATACCAATCACGCCAAAGGGAATAGCAAACATCACCAAGAACGGGTAAGCAACACGATTAAACTGAATTGCCAATATCACGAAAATACCAACCAAGGCAAAGACAAAACTAAAGACCAAACCTTTCACTGATTCGTCCGTCTTTTCTTGCTCCCCACCCATCACATACTTCACATTTGCAGGGTCTTGCGAGCTTAACCACTCTGAATCTTTATTTTTCACCAAGTCATTCAATTCTTTTGATGTAATAACGTCTTCATCCACCTCTGCCGTAACATTTAAAACACGCAGACCATCTTTATGCCTTAAGCTTGTTAAACCTGGAACCTGCTTAAAAGTCGCCACTTTTTCTAATGGAACAAGCCCTCCTTGACGATTAGGAATCAACAACTGCTCTAATGTATGTACATTTTGTTGCGCCTGCTCAGGGAAACGAATGGTTACATCAACCTCTTCAACCCCCTGCTTTAAGGTTGATACAGGAATACCATCAAAAGCTGCTCGAATACTTGTGGCAATTGATGCCAAATCAATATTCGCATAAGCTGCTAGTGTCCTATCAACCTCAATATGTATTTCAGGTGAGCCTTCACGCAGACCACTTTCCACAGAGTGTACACCATCAATACCCTGTAACAATGCCATCAAAGCCTTACCTGATTGTATTCTATCTGCATCTGTACCTGTGATTTCAACTTGCAATGCACGCCCTGTCGGAGGCCCACCTTTAAGCATAACATAGTTAATATCCACATCAGGAAACTTCCCTGCTAGCCCTGCTTTTACATTATCCATCACTGTATAGGCCGAAACATCCCTATGTGCAAAGGATATGAGAATGACTTTTAAGTAACCAAATCTATCACCCACTTGTTTAAGCGACTCTTGTTCATTAGCAGCATTATCTCCTGCAACTCCTACTGTAGTTTCTAACAAATCTTCTGG
>JALSZC010000044.1 GCA_027059605.1 Ghiorsea sp.
TTTGATGATAAACATTTCGTGGGCATGTTGGGTATGCACGGTACTTATGAAGCAAATATGGCAGTGTCCCATTGTGATTTGTTGGTGTCTATTGGTGCGCGTTTTGATGATAGGGTGACAGGTCGCCTGAATGCTTTTGCACCCGATGCCAAAGTGATTCATATTGATGTTGACCCAACATCCATTTCTAAAAATGTAGATGCTGATTTACCCATTGTGGGTGATGTTGGCATTGTTTTGCAGCAAATCCTTGATGAGTTAAGCCATCAAGGTGGTGTACCTGATTTGGAAGCTTTGAAATTATGGTGGCAGCAAATTGATGAATGGCGAGCTAAAGATTCATTGGGTTTTGAACAAAGTGAAGAAGGGCCAATCAAACCGCAAACAGTGATTCACAAAGTACATGAAATAACCAAAGGCAATGCCATTGTCACCACGGATGTGGGGCAACACCAAATGTGGGCAGCCCAGCATTATGGTTTTAAAGAGCCGCATAAGTTTTTAACGTCGGGCGGACTTGGCACTATGGGCTATGGTTTGCCTGCGGCGGTGGGTGCTGCTATGGCTGCGCCTAATGAGCCTATTGTGGTGTTTACTGGCGATGCATCCATTCAAATGTGTATCCAAGAGCTAGCAACAGCCTATCAATATCGTCAAAAAATTGTGGTGGTGCTACTGAACAATGCTTATATGGGCATGGTGAGACAGTGGCAAGAAATGTTCCATGAATCGCGCTTCTCACACTCTTATTTTGATTCTTTGCCAGACTTTGCCAAGTTGGCAGAAGCTTATGGTGGTGTGGGTATAACGGTGGATACCTTGGATGAATTGGATAAAGCACTGGAAGTGGCTTTTGGTAGCCAAGAAAGCTTTGTGTTTATTGATGTTGCTGTGGCAAAAGAAGAAAATGTATTCCCAATGGTGCCTGCAGGGGCTGCATTGAATGAGATGGTGTTGGCATGATGAAGGAAAATCCTGATTTTCGTGGGTCAATGAAATGAGACATACAATTACAATTTTAGTTGAAAATGAGTTTGGCGTGTTAACTCGTATTGCAGGGCTATTTTCTGCACGTGGTTACAACATCGAAACCTTAAATGTTGCGCCTACCTTGGACGAAACAGTCAGTCGTTTAACATTGGTCACGCATGGTGATGATAAAATCATTGAGCAAATCAAGAAGCAGCTTAACAAGCTGATTCCCGTTATCAAAGTAGAAGATATTTCACATATGGTTCATTTGGAACGTGGCATGTTAATGCTTAAGGTGATTGATGCTGGCGATTTGCTAAAAGCTGCGAAAGCAGCGGGTGCTAAAATTATAGACCATGAATCAGGAAGTTATTTTATCGCTGAGTTCACAGGTTCACCTGAAGAAGTGGATGCTTTCTTAGCCAGTGTTGATGCAGAATATATTATTGAAGCTTCGCGTACTGGACCAGTGGGCATGCGCCGTGGTAGCAAAGGGTTTGTGGTTTAATCATGGCACAGATTATTGATGGTAAAGCTTTAGCTGCAAAACTCAAAGTTGATATGCAGATGGATGTGACGACTTTGGCACAAAAACATGGTCGGGCACCAGGTCTGGCTGTGATTCTTGTTGGGGATGACCCTGCATCGCATGTGTATGTTAAAAACAAAAAAATTGCTTGTGAGCATGTGGGTATTGCCTCTTTTTCACATCAATTACCTGCTTCGACTACGCAAGAGCATCTTTTGGGTTTGATAGCCGAATTAAACAACGACCCTAAAGTGGATGGTATTTTGGTTCAGTTGCCGCTTCCTGAGCATATTCATGCGGATAAAGTGTTGAATACCATTCAAGCCGATAAAGATGTGGATGGTTTTCATCCTTTTAATGTGGGTTGTTTGGCTGTGCGTCAGCCAGCACTTCGTTCATGCACACCCTATGGTTGCATCAAACTGATTGAAACCACAGGCATTGATTTGCATGGTAAAGAAGCTGTGGTGGTTGGGGCATCCAACATTGTGGGTCGCCCTATGGCTTTAGAACTATTGCTTGCAGGTGCTACAGTCACAGTATGCCATCGCTTTACAGAAAATTTGCAGCCACATATTGAGAGAGCAGATATTGTGGTGGCAGCAGCAGGCAAACAAGGCTTAATCAAAGGCGAATGGATTAAAGAGGGCGCAGTTGTGATTGATGTGGGTATTCATAGGCTAGAAGATGGCTCACTCACAGGTGATGTGGATTTTGAAGCAGCATCTAAGCGCGCAGGCTATATCACGCCAGTACCAGGCGGCGTTGGCCCTATGACCATCACCATGCTTTTGGCGAACACGATTACAGCCTTTAAAAATCATGTGGGGCTTGCGTAAAGCTTTATGCCAGTCTTTCAGGTCAACACCAATGTTTGCCTTGAAGATAAGGCGGATTTCTTAAGCCAAGCCTCAAGCTTGGTAGCATCTGCGCTTGGTAAACCTGAAAGTTATGTAATGGTGCAGCTTAATGATAATCAAAGCATGAGTTTTGCAGGTACAAGCGAACCGCTTGCCTTTTGCACCCTCAAAAGCCTTGGTTTATCAACCACTCAAACAGCAGATATTTCTCAACAAATATGCAGTTTTCTCAACGCCCAATGCGGCATTGATACTGCCCGTATCTATATTGAGTTTGCAGCACCTGAACGTGCTATGTTTGGTTGGGATGGCAGAACTTTTTGAATATGCTTAATCAGGTATAAGATGGCTCGACAAATTTTATCTGCAAGAACCGTTGCGAAACTATCAGGAAAAGATGCTGAAGAAGTATTGTTGGATCTCTGGGATGAAGGGCTTGATTACATTAATGGGTTAGATAGTAAAATCCTTGCAGAAGACCAAAGGAAAGTATGCGACAGGTTTAGTATTCCTTTTGGGAAAGAAATATCAAAGAAAAAATACTGGGTTAATCAGCTAGCTTTAACTAATGAAGATTTTGATAAATTATTAATGGAAATGGGGTTTAAGACGAGCCCTAGAACTAAAGTTGTTCCTAAGGGTTCAATTTCAAAGCTCAAAAAAGAATTGTCAAAAGTTTCAGATATTGTTTCTGAAAATAAAAGTGCCCTGATAAGTTCCAAAAAAGTACAAAAAATTGTTAGTCCACCACCAAAATTGGTGTGGGAAGAAGTTGGTCACTATCCATCATGTGGAAGTTTAAGGTTTCTCTCATGTGAAGAAGCTGAAAGTATTCATTTTTTGCTAGCAGAAGATTTTAAGCAAAATAAAGACCCTATAAAGCCAGCAGGTGTAAAAAGTCAAAGTTTATTAGAATCTGCTATCTATCGACCTCAGACAGGTGTGGGAGAACACCTTAAGTACCCAACAATTGAAATGTCTGCAGCTGCATTAATACACTCAATGATACATAATCACCCTTTTCATAATGGGAACAAACGGATAGCGCTAGTGTCAATGTTAACTTTTCTTGATGAAAACGGATTTATATTTGAAGTCGGAGATAAAGAATTATTTCGCCAAGTGTTACGGATTGCAAAACATCAAATTACAACATTTAGAGTTCATGAACGAGATGACCGAGAAGTCTTAGAAATTGCTCGATGGATAAAGCAAAAATCTCGCCCCATAAGGAAAGGAGAGTTGCCTGTTCAATTCAGAAAGTTAAAAACTATTCTTTCAAGCCTTGGTTGTAGTTTTGAACAAAGGGGCAATAAAACCATAGTGACACGACTATCTAAAAAGAGAGGCCTTTTTAGGGGAAGAAAGGAGTTGCGTTTTGTTCTCCACTGTTCAGTTGATGGACAGGAAGTTGATCAACAAACAATTAAAAGACTTAGGTCAGAGTTGGAGCTAAATGAAGAGAATTCGGTTGACTCTGAACAATTTTATAACACACAAGAAGAGGTTATTGAGGAATTTATACGCAGGTATAGAAAAACCTTGTGCAACCTTGCAAAAATGTAGCAAGTTAAATGTTCCTTGTATATCCTAGCGGTATGCCTAAAGTCCGCCGACTTTCAGCTTTATAGTCTTTCTAAGCAACAAGCTAATCTTTAGGTTTTACGGTATCACAATGATTTCTACCACTGGTATTACAATGCAATTCGGGCAAAAGCCCCTGTTTGAAAATGTGACGGTCAAATTTGGCGACAACAATCGCTATGGTTTGATTGGAGCCAATGGCTGCGGCAAATCAACCTTTATGAAGATTTTGGGTGGTGACTTAACTCCAACTGCTGGCTCTGTGCAAATTGGCGAACATCAACGCATTGGTAAGCTGCGCCAAGACCACTTTGCTTTTGAAGAGTTTAGCGTGCTTGATACTGTGATGATGGGTCATGAAGCGCTATGGAAAATCAAAGAAGAAAAAGATGCGATTTATGCGCTGCCTGAAATGAGCGAAGAAGATGGGATGCGGGCTGGCGATTTGGAAGCTGAGTTTGCTGAGATGGATGGGTATAGTGCGGATGCCAATGCTGGCGATTTGTTGTTGAGCATGAATGTGCCGATTGAATTGCACTATGAGAAAATGAAATCCATTGCGCCGGGATTGAAATTGCGCGTGCTGTTGGCGCAAGCTTTGTTTGGCGATCCTGAAATTATTTTGCTGGATGAACCAACGAACAACTTGGACATCAATGCGATTCGTTGGTTGGAAACGGTAATTTTAGCGCAGAATGCAACCATGATTATTATTTCGCATGATAGGCATTTCTTAAACAGCGTGTGCACGCATATGGCGGACGTGG
>JALSZC010000045.1 GCA_027059605.1 Ghiorsea sp.
ATACACCCGCAGCTTTTGCCGCCTCTAATAAACCTTGCGCAATGCTCGCTTTACGCGCTGCTCTATCGGCAACCACCATACGCTCATTCAACCATTCAAAAGGTTTTTCAACACTAATTTCACCCTTTGCATCTTTGCACATTCTATGCCCATAAGACGCTTTTCCTGCTTGAATGCCTGCAAACTCAAATGGAATCACATCATCACCCAAACGCGCTACAATCCAGCGAATCGGACGAATAAATGCATCTCGCCTATGCTCGCCATCCTGCCATTGCATTTGTTTAGGGCTTGGCAAACCGCGCAATATTGCAGGCATGGCTTCTGCAAGAATATTCGCCACTTTGCGGCCTTTCACCGTAATGGTTGCCTTCATATATTTAGCTTTGCCATCACCTTTATCGGCAAACTCAAAATCAGATACATTTAAACCTGATTTACGGGCAAACCCTTGCGCAGCCTTGGTTGGTTCACCATCTTTGAGTGCGATATTTTCAGGCGGTCCCCAAATCACTTGCTCGCGGTCTGCTTGCATAATCGGGCAGTTTTCAGCATGAATCAACAAGCGGCGAGGCGTTACACCCAATACCAAATCCGATGTTTCAATATTTGCATCTTTAAACACTTTAGTCAGTGCTGCTTTCAAAGCATTACCCATGCGAGGTGCTACACCTGCTGGGATTTCTTCCACGCCTATTTCAATCAACAATGGTTTTTTCATCGCTCTGCCACCTTAGAAACTTTACTGCCGCACATGATTAAAATAACACCCATTATTTTATTCATGATTGTCACCCGCCGCATACCCTTGGGCAACGGTGCGCGATAACCCTCGCACCCTGCCAATAAAGCGTTGCCGCTCTGCCACTGAAATTGCACCACGCGCATCAAGCAGGTTAAAGGCGTGCGAAGCTTTGATGACTTCCTCATACGCAGGTAAAAACAAATGATTTTCAGCCAATTTTTTACAATCTTTTTCAGCTTGGTCGAATTGTTGTTGTAAAAAACCAATATCAGCATGTTCAAAGTTGTATGCAGAAAACTCTTGCTCATTACGCAGGAAAACATCGCCATAGGTGACTTGCTTGCCATCAGGCTGCTCCACCCAAATTAAATCATAAACATTTTCTACGCCTTGGATATACATCGCCAAACGTTCTAAGCCATAGGTAATCTCACCCGGTGTGCGGCGAAGCTCCACGCCACCCACTTGTTGAAAGTATGTAAACTGGGTTACTTCCATGCCATTAAGCCATACTTCCCAACCCAAGCCCCATGCACCAAGCGTTGGTGATTCCCAGTCATCTTCCACAAAGCGAATATCGTGAACGTCCGTATCAATGCCTATTTCACGCAACGATGCCAGATACAAATCCAAAATGTCTTCTGGCGCAGGCTTTAAAATCACCTGAAACTGATAATAATGTTGTAAGCGGTTGGGGTTTTCACCATAGCGACCATCGGTGGGGCGGCGGCATGGCTGTACATAAGCTGTGCGCCAATCTTTATCATCCAACACACGCAAAAATGTAGATGGGTGAAACGTGCCAGCACCCATAGCACTATCATAAGGCTGCTGCACCACGCAGCCCTGCTTTGCCCAAAACTGTTGTAATGTCAGCAATAAATCTTGAAATGTCACGGTTAAACGCTCCGATACTTGCTCATCTTTTGCTGCAAACTATAACCAACCGCAACCTTTCGTCATTACAAAGTTATATGCATAGGCTTTGATTGACCTTCTTCTAACAAAAAGCCAAAGTATTGGCATATGTGTGGAAAGAATAATGGAAAGGAATCTGCCGCCTTTAGTTTTAAGGGTAGTGAACTTCATAGCGTCCCCTTTTCCCTGATTCGAATTATTATACTCATGTACATTGCCCTGATAATGAGTGGCTGCACTGCTGCAAAAGCAGTGGTTGCCATGAATAAACCAACAGACCAATTTATCACATTAGAACAAGATACACGTATTTTATATGAAAAAGGTGCTGAAAAGCATGTTCAAACCGTAGCTATAAAGCTTGACTCAGCTATTCAAACGGTTGAACAAAAGCAATACAGAAAGTTTACAAAACCCGTAAAGGTCCACATATGTAATACCATTGAAAGCTTTACTTCTTATTGTGTCAACCATCATGCTGCTGGATGTGTACTGAATGAAAGGCTGTTTTTATCACCAAAAAATTTCATATCAAACCAAGATGCGCTTACACACGAACTTTCCCATCTTCATATTGAGCAACAACTGGGCATGATCTCATGGCATTCGGGTTATCCATCTTGGTTTCAGGAAGGTTTGGCTGCTTATGTTTCTGGTGGTCAGGGTGCTAATAAGGTTACAGTAGAGGAAGCAAGAAAGGCAATCAATCAAGGTTCAACTTTTAATCCCGAGACAAGCGGAAGCCTTATTTTTCGAAAAACAGCATATTCCTATGGCTTAAAATCACACATGTTTTACCGCCAAGCTTCAATGTTTGTTGAATATTTACATAATTTAGATAAATTGAAATTCAAAACATTATTGCTATCTGTTGAAGATGGAAAAGGCTTTGAAACAGCATTCTCAGGTGCGTATAGTGCTCCCTTAAGTGAGATATGGAAAAAATTTCTCCAGCAACAAAAAACCTAACAAAGAAAAAGAAACTGCTACCCTTTTAATGGTAACCTCCCTTAAACCTTAAGCAATAATCGGTAAAATAAGCTCCAAAGGTCTTGCAATAGCGGCCTTTAGATCATTGGCAACAATCGGGCGTTCAATCATTTTAGGATATTTCACCATCAAAGCAATCAACTCATCACGGCTTAAATCCTTGCCTTTGATGTGCTCTTTGTATTCTGCTTCGCCTTTGCGCATCAAGTCTTGCGGCTCCATGCCAAGCTTATCAAGAACAGCCTTTAACTCTTCAACAGTGGGCGGATTTTCAAGGTAGTTAATTACCTCATGCTCCACACCTTTTTCTTCTAAAAGATTAAGCGCAGCGCGTGACTTGCTGCACCTTGGATTATGATAAATTTGAATAGCCATTAGTGACCACAGCCTCCTTCACCATGCACATGCCCGTGCTCCAATTCTTCAGATGTGGCATCACGAACACCCATGATTTCAACATCAAAGTTTAAAGTCTCGCCTGCAAGCGGGTGGTTGGCATCAATCGTCACCGCTTTATCATCCACCGCAATCACAGTGACCAATTCAATGCCGTGTTCCGCTTCTGCTTCAAAGCGCATACCCACTTCAATCTCACCATCAAATTGGAATACTTCACGCGGTACAGTTTGCGTTAATTCAGGGTTGCGCTCGCCATAACCTTCAGCAGGGCTAATGGATGTTTTAATGGTGTCACCGACTTTTTTGCCTTCCAATTCTTTTTCCAAGCCAGGCACCAAATTCTCATTACCATGAATATAGGGTAATGGTGCTGCATCGCGCGATGAATCTACGGTTTCTCCCTTATCATTGGTTAATGTATAATGAATTTCTACTACCTTGTTTGCGGTTACTGTATCTGACACACTGGTCTCCTGTTTGTCCTTATTCTATTGGGGCGCATTTTGACTGTGTTTCAACAGCAAATATTGCTCATATTCTTCAATGTCCATCTTGCCTAAAATATACAACTCATGATCAGCCAGTATATCTGCGGTGGGCTGCACATTTTCTTTTGCATAATGCGCTTCTGCAAGCATTCGACGTTGTTGGCTTTCAGTTTCAGACACGCCATTTTCACGTTTCATCGCTGCTTCGCACCATTCTTTCGCCGTTGCATACTTCACAATTGCTCAACCTCTTAACTTAGGACTTATTCGCAATACAGCCATCAAACCGAATATTGTCAATGCACTCAAGCTAAAACGGTACAACCTTGCCATCAAAGGCAACAAACTGCCCTAGCTCATAATCATCAACGCGACTGATAACATTCGTCATCCCTGCCACCGATGTTTGCACATCAATCAACCCTGACTGATGCGTCATATCCGTGGTCACCCATCCTGGGTGCAGTGTGATGACAGAAACACCCGAAGGTTTTAAATCAATCGCCATGGATTTAGAAATAATGGTTAAACCTGCTTTGGCAGCACGATAAGCATACGTGCCACCGCTACCATTATCATCACTTGAGCCCATTTTGGAGCTGATATTGGCAATCGTACCCTTGGCTCGGATAATGCGCTCTTTAAGCTGCTGCACCACACGTAATGGCCCCACACAATCCACATTAAACACTTCAAGCATGGCTTCAGATGTGATGCTATCCAAATCCTGCGCACCATACGGACCATAAATGCCAGCATTGTTGATCAACAGGTCAATGCTGTCAGGTAAAGTCAAAGTATTCGCATCAAAATCACGGCTTACATCCAACTGCACCGTACGCAACTTGTCACTTTGAATAGCACGCAAACCATCAAGCTTGCTGCGATAACAAGCCCAAACTTCATCACCCTGCGCCAAATAATGTTGCACAAAACCCAAGCCTAAACCTCGGTTTGCACCTGTAATCACGATATTCATACTTCTTCACCTCGATATTGTAGTGCTTCTGCAATATGTGCTGATGACACTTGCTCTTCACCTGCCAAATCAGCAATGGTACGTGCTACTTTTAATATGCGATGATAACTACGCGCCGATAATCCAAAACGTTTTAATGCAGTATTGAGTAAAGCTTCGCCTTCCGCATCAGGTTTAGCATATTGCTC
>JALSZC010000046.1 GCA_027059605.1 Ghiorsea sp.
CTTCATGTAAACCTTGTTGCTTGATGCGTGTAATCTGCGGCTGGAACTTGGCATTCACATAAACTTCAAACTCAGCCCAAATCGCCGTCATATCCTTGCCCAACACTTCTTCATACAAATCGTTGATAGCAAATGGCAGCCAATGATCTGAATAGGCTTCTACAATCTTAGGCAAAGTGTCTGCACCATAAGTATCGGCAATAAACTGATAAAAATACACCCCATACAAATAACGACTGGTCGCCAAGGGCCAAAGGGTATTGAGTTGATTGATTTGCTTCACAGGCTTGATGCCTGCATCCACTTCCATGCGCATCATCATTTGAAAATATGTGCTTTGTCCGCGCCCAATACCCAGCTTTTTATCCGTTTCATAATACGTCGCCAAACCTTCATGCATCCAAGCAGGCATAAACACATTGGGAAATGCCAAAAGTATGCGCCCGAAGACGTTGCGGATGTTTTTAGGTCCCCCTCGTGCTTTGTCCAAATGCAAGGTATGTACAAACTCATGCAAAATCAGTGTTTCCAACCAACCTGCATGATCTTCCAAGCTGTTCACACGATTGGGTCGGCTAACAAATAAAGTGATTCGGTTGGATGGAATTGGCAGGGCAAAACCATTGCTGGCATCCATTTCATCGCTTAACACAATCTCAGTTTTTTCTTGCGGATACCAGTTCAAGATAGGGGTTAAACGGGCATACACAGACTCCGCAATTTGCAACGAACGCTTGGCTAAAGCTTGCTCACCTTCATAAAAATGAATACGAAAATGCGTACTTTCTTGGGTTTTCCAGTTAAGGTTAGAAGCATGGTTAATGCCTGCATAAGCCCAAGAAGCACTACAAACCCACAACATCATAACATATAATAAGCAACGCATCATCTTACCCCTTCCCCTTGGTTCAACCTTATGTGTTTTCAGGCAATTTTGCTGCAATAATGGCTGTCGCCACCAAAATAAAACCACCCAGCACCATCATGGATGTAGTTGCAGCCACCCCCATACTCACGGCAAAAGTATACATAGTCGTTGCTGTCAACATTGATGCATTTTCAAAAAAGTGTTGCACCGCAACCGCATGCCCACTGCCCACCGACTTATGCCCAATATCTTGCAATACTGCATTTACAGGCACAACAAACAAACCACCACACAAACCTGCAACAAACAACAGCACTCGTGCGATGTTGACATCATCCACCAACATCAAAGCCAAAATGCTCAAACCCAAGGCATAAGCTGCAAAACGCACGCGCTTTAAGTGATGCATGGGTATCAAACGTGGTGCTAACAATGCACCACAAGCAATACCCAAAGCTATAAACAATGAAAGCAAAGAAATATCTTCAGTCGTGGACAATAACAACACCACAGGTGCCCAAGCAATAATAATCAGGCGCAACGACACCGCCGATGCCCAAAATAAACTCACACCCAAGGTTGAAAAGCGTGCTCTAGGGTTGGAAAGTAAAGTAACGACTGTTGCCTTGAAACTACCCAGCGCACCTTTGGCTTCTTTTTGATGTGCAGCAGGAAGTTTGGACATCAATAACGCCACCACCGCCGAAACGGCATATAAACTCAACACAAAAAGTAGTGCAATATGGATAGAATAATCTGCAATCTTGGCACCAACTACCGTACCCACCAGAATGGCAACAATGGTGCTGCCTTCCACCCAACCATTGCCCTTCATAAGATCTTCCTCGTTATCCACAAGCTCAGGTAAAATACCATACTTTGCAGGGCTGTAGGTTGCAGCTCCTATACCAACAACAGCATAAGCAATTAAAGGCTCCATACCTAACAGCAAGAGCAATGCACCCACACCTTTAATAATATTGGCTAACATCAACACTTTGGGTTTGGAATGGGTATCTGCAAATGTACCCACCCATGGAGCCAACACCACAAATGCCACCAAAAAACAGCCTTGAAGTGCTGGCACATACCAATCACCTTGCAGTGCGCCTTGCATCACCATGGCAACAGCCACAAACAACATAGCATTATCTCCCATGGCAGTTAAAAATTGCGCGGTTAGCAGCTTGCGAATATCTTTATTCATTGCTTGCCAACATTTTCTCAGCCAACGCTTGCGCTGCGACATAATGGATTTTACCTGTACCCAACAATGGAATCTCAGAGACATACAAATATGTTTTAGGCACATTCAATTCATTAATGCCATGCTCTTTAACATATGCCACCAAATCTTTACGACTTGGCGATTCCAGAGTGCTCATCAGCACGACTTTCTCACCTTTGCCTGCATCAGGGAATGCCAATGCCACATGCTCATACTCTGGCCAGCAATGTTTACATAATTCTTCCACGGCAGTGAGTGAAATCATTTCGCCAGCCACTTTGGCAAACCGTTTAGCTCTGCCTTGAATATGCACAAAACCTTCATCATCTACTTCAACAATATCACCAGTGTCATACCAACCATCTTTAGGTGGGATAATTTCACCTGGATTCTCGTATAACAAATATCCTTTCATCACATTGGGGGCTTTAACAAATAAACGTCCACCTTTAGGAATACCTGGGATATGCTCTAATTTGTATTCAATGCTGGGCATAAAGCGACCCACTGTGCCTAGTTTAAAATACATAGGTGTGTTCACCGATAAAATTGGGCTGGTCTCCGTCGCACCGTAACCTTCAAGAATGCGTACACCAAATTTTTCCATCCACAAATCGCGTGTCTCTTGTTGTAACTTTTCAGCACCTGCCACCGCATATTTCATGGTATAAAAATCATAAGGATGGGCGTATTTGGCATAAGCAGCTAAGAAAACATTGGTACCAAAAAGAATGGTGGCGTTAATGTCATAAGCCATTTCAGGAATAACGCGATAATGCAGCGGTGAAGGGTAAAAGAACGTTTTGATACCATTGAAGGTGGTTAACATGGTACCTGCGGTAAGCCCAAACGAATGAAACATAGGCAACGCATTTAAACACACATCCTTTTCATTAAATGAGATACTTGCCCGAACCTGCTCAACGTTGGCTAAAATATTTTGATGCGACAAAACCACACCCTTAGGTATGCCTTCTGAACCAGACGTAAACAAGACCACTGCTGCATCATCAGATTTGACATGTTTAATCAGCCTGTGAATACCCAAACTTGGAAACTTTGCCATCAACAAACCTTTGAGTTTATGGAAAATATTCAGCTTTTCTTTTAAATCTTCTAAATATACCACTTCAGCTTCTTGCGAAATAGCTGCAATAAGAGCATCTAACTCTGCTAATTCAATAAACTTCTTCGATGTAATCACTGTACTCACACTGGCGGTTTTGAGTGCGGCAAGCACAGCTTTCTCACCTGCTGAAAAGTTCAACATAGCTGGAATAAGCCCTCTTGCTTGCATGGCAAAAAAGGTTAAGAAACAACCATTGGCATTGGGTAACATCAAACCAACATGCTCACCCTTTTGTAAAGACTTGGGCAACAGTTGTTGTAAAACCATACTGCGTGTAAAAATATCAGCGTAATGTAGCGGTGTGCGCTCCAAATCTTCAATCACTTCATGTTTTTCACCATGAATCACTGCTGCATCAAGCAAACTATCCCAGAGCCTTTGTTTATAATTCGATGATTGAAATACCATGTCCCGCATAATATCTGCTAGCTGTTCCCCTGCTTTATGCCTGCGTTCTCGGCTACTCATTCCTTCTGGGAAGTCCATTTTTGTTGGTGGTAAAATCGTTAAAGAAATCTGTGGAAACCAACGCAGTTTCGCCTGCCCTTGCATACGTGAAAAATGTGAGTATTGCGCGCCCTGAATACGCACAGGAAGTATGGTTGCATCGGCTTTATCTGCTACCATGCCAGAGCCTGGATATACCTTCATCAATGAGCCCGTTGAAGTAATTCTACCTTCTGGGAATACCACAACCCTGTGCCCATCTTTGACATGCTGAATCAAACTTTTCATTGCCATGGGATCGCTATGGTCAATGGCAAAGAGTGATACAATATATTTAACAGGTGTCATCCACCATTTATTATAATATTGCCCATGTATAGCAAAACTCACTTTGATGGGTAAAAACAATGTTAATAAAATACCATCCAAGAATGATGTATGGTTTGCCACAATAAGGGTGCGTTCATCAAGGTCTTTAAGGTGCTCCAAGCCTGTCACTTGTACCTTAAACACCAGTTTTAATAATACCTTAGCAAAAAACATCAACAATCTCATACCTCACCTCCCACAGTGTTAAAACGAACCAATAAAGTTTGCACAATGTCTTTAATGTTTAAACCATCATCATCCAACTTGTTCAACAATGCTAGGGTGCAAATCCCATGTACACCCGCCCATAATGCCCTCGCCTCTAAAGCAATATCTTTGTCAAGCCTATCAGGATAGGCACATTTCAACTGTTCTTCAAGCAAGCGGAACAATTTCGCCCTATGTTTCTGGTATGTTTCTGGTAGCTCCACACCCTCGGGTAAGCGGTGCTCAAATAAGGTCTGCCAACGGTTGGTTTCTTGCAATGCATAATCCACATAACGCATCACCATGGCTTCAATCGCCGCATGACAATGTGTTGCATCCTGCGCTGCCGAGCGCAGTTTTTTCTCTAAAGCGAGTAATGAACGCATATTGACTTCAAAAATAAGCAAATCCATGCTCTTAAATACTTGGTATAATGTCCCCAC